>CAIYPG010000001.1 GCA_903928055.1 uncultured beta proteobacterium
GGCCAGTGCGTAGTCGCGCAGGCCCATGGAGATCGTGAAGGGCACGCTGAACTTGCATTGCAGCGGTGTCTTCGGATTCATCTGGCCGGCGACGAACAGCGCGTTCTTGTACAGCTTGACGTGGGCGCGGGCCACCTTGCGCTTGCCGATTTTCTTCGCCAGCGTGCGGGCCGCCTGCACCGAGGCATGCGTGGCACGGCAGCAGGCGTAGGGCTTGAACGCGTTCAGCGTGACTTCCCAGCGCGCATCGAAGTCCATGGGCGGTATGTCCCTGACCTTCTTGTCCTGGATGATGGCATCCAGAAGGCCCTTTTCCAGTTCGAACAGGTGCGTCGCGGATTTGAAGCCATTGGCGGCCAGTTGCGCGGCATGGATGCCGTTCATGGCGGCCTGCCCGCCATGGAAGGGCTTTGAGTCGGAGCCAAACGAAGCAACCAGGCCACCGGCCGTGGTGCCGGCCACGCCCAGGGCGTACGCGGCTTTCTGCGCATCGAGTTTCATCAGCGCAGCCGTCGCCGCAGCGACGCCGGCTGTGCCGAAAAAGGCCGTAGGATGAAAGCCGCGGCGCGCGGCATTGCGGCCCACGCCTTCGACGAAGCCGCCGCCGAGGCGAACCATCACCTCGAAGCCGGTGATGTAGCCGGCCAGCAGTTCCTTCTCGGACAAGCCCAGATGTTGGGCCACGGCCAGCGTGGCCGAGCACAGCGGCGCACTGGAATGACCGGCGCCGGCGGGATGGCCGTCGTCATAGTCCATGCAATGCGCCATGGTGCCGTTCACCAGCGCCGCAGCACCCGGCGAAGTCTTCCTGTCCAGGAACACCTGCGCCCCGCCCTGCGCGCCCCACTCCTGCACGGTCTTCCTCACCGCAACGGCCGGGCCTTCGTAAAACGCACCGACCGAGACGCCCATGAAATCGACAAAGTTCTTTTTCGCCGCGTCGATCACTTCCGGTGGAAACTGCCGCTGGCTGGTGCCGGCGACGTATTGTGCGATGGCATCTCCACGCGGGGTGTTGAATCGGCTCTCGGAATTGCTCTCGTTGGCGGCTTCCTTGCGTGGTGCGCTGGACATGACTGTTCCTCTTTGGCTTGAATTGGAACGTACTCAAAAATAATGTTTGAGCGTTCGGTCTGCTTTTTCCCTCACCCCAACCCCTCTCCCCGAGGGAGAGGGGCTTTTCTCCCTTCTCCCTCGGGGAGAAGGGCAGGGGATGAGGGAGGATTTTGAGTTACGTTTCTGTTCCGAAAACAACGACGCCCCGCGTGACCGGGGCGTTGCGATAAAGGGTGCGATCAGGCCTGCTTCGGCAGTGGCGGCGTGGCCAGCAGCGCGAAGATGGTCTTGAGCGATCCCGGCTGCTCGAATTTGCGCATCGCCTGGTAGAGCTGCTCGGCCTTCTCGGCGCCCATCACCGGCTTTACCAGCGCGGTGAATTTGGTATGCATGTCGTCCCAGCTCATCGGGTTCTTCGGATGGCCGATGACGATTTCGGTCGTCGCCTGCAGATGCTCGCCGTCCTCCATCCACACATCGAGGTAGGCCTCGTGCTGCGGCTGCGCATCCACCGGCACCAGCTCCACGACCGGTACGATTTCGGTGACCGACTTGTCCTTCAGCGTGTTCTCGTTGAAGTCGGGCGCCGCCAATGCGTAGCCGCGCAGGCCCATGGCGATGCAGAACGGCACGCTGAACTTCGCCTCGAGCGGCGTCTTGGGGTTCAGCTTACCCGCCGTCACGAGCGCATTCTTGTGCACCTTCGCGACGATGCGCTTGACCTTGCGCGTACCCACTTTCGCCGCCAGCGTGCGTGCCGCCTGCGACGAGGAATGCGTGGCGCGGCAACAGGCATAGGGCTTGTAGCCGTTGGCGAGGATTTCCCAGTTGTCGAATTCCATGGGCGGAATCACCAGCGTGTCCGGCTTGTTCTGGATGATGGAATCGATCAGGCCCTTGTCCTTTTCATACAGGCTGACCGCGGACTCAAAGCCGTTGGAGGCGAGCTGCGCGGCGTGGATGCCATCCATCGCGGCCATGCCGGCATGGAAGGGCTTGGCATGCGTGCCGAAGGAGCCGACCAGGCCGCCTGCGGTGGTCGCGGCAACGCCCATGGCGTACGCCGATTGTTTTTCGTCGAGGTTCAGCAGCACGCTTGCAGCCGCTGCACAACCCGGTGTGCCATAGATCGGCGTGGGATGGAAACCACGACGTGCCGTGGTGCGGCCGATTCCCTCGATGCCGCCGCCGCCCAGCTTGGTCATGACCTCGAAACCGGTGAGGAAGGCGGCAAGGACTTCCTGCTCGCTGGAGCCGACCTGCTCGGCCATGGCCAGTGTGGCCGCCCACAGCGGCGCGCTTGGATGGCCTGCTCCGCCGGTGTGCGCATCGTCGTAGTCCATGCAATGCGCCATGGTGCCGTTCACCAGCGCGGCCAGCGCCGGCGTGGTCTGCTGATCGAGATACATGCGCGCCTTGCCCTGCGCGCCCCAGGACAGCGCCGTCTTGCGCGTCGGGACGGCGGGGGCTTCGTAATACGCGCCGACGGAAACACCCATGTAGTCCACCAGCGTGAACTTGGCCGCATTCAGGACCTCAGCGGGAATCGCGCGCTGGCGCGCCGTGGTGATGTATTTCGCGATCTGCTCGCCACGGGAAATTTCCCCCTGGCTCTGGTTGGCTGCCTTGCGTAGTGCTTCCATGATGGCTTCCTTGTTTCCTGATTTGCGTCTCGGAGTGCGTCCTGTGATCGTGAAATGCACAAGCCGCTGCAGCCGTTTCCGGCTGCAGCGGCCCGCTCATGCTCAATCGGGCTTGATGTTGTTGTCCCTGATGACCGGACCCCAGGTGTCCACTTCCTTCTTCAGCCACGCGGCAAACTGCGCCGGGGTGTCGCCAACCGGGAAGGCGCCGTTGTCCGCCAGGCGCTTGATCTCGTCCGGCGTTTTCAGGATCTTCGCGATTTCGTCATGCATCTTCGTGATGATGGGCTGCGCCGTCTTGGCCGGAGCCATCAGGCCGTAGAACGATGCGGACTCCAGCGGGAAACCCTGTTCGTTAAACGTCGGGACATCGGGCATCACTTCCAGCCGCTTGCTTGCCGCCACACCCAGCACCTTCAGCTTGCCGGCCCTGATCTGCGCCAGGAACACGCCGGTATTGGCGAGGAGCAGGTCAGTCTGGCCGGCCAGCATCGCGGAGGTTGCAGGACCCGCGCCCTTGAAAGGCACATGCACGACCTGGATGCCGGTGTTCTTGGCAAACAGCACCAGCCCGAGATGGCCGCCTGCACCATTGCCGGAAGAAGCCCAGTTGATCTTGCCCGGGTTTGCCTTGGCATAGGCCACGACTTCCTTCAGGTTGTTCGGCGCAAATGCCGGATAGGCCACCAGGACATTCGGGATGATGGCGAAATTGGTGATGGGCGAAAAATCCTTCACCGGATCAAACGGCACCTTGTCATAGAGCAGCGTCGGGAAGATATGGGTGTTGCCCGCGGCCACTAGGAAGGTATAGCCGTCCGGCGCCGCACGGGAAACGAATTCCGCGCCGAGAAAACCGCCTGCACCGCCGCGATTGTCATAGACGATCGTCTGGTTCAGCGCCTGGCCAACCTTGATCGACAGCGGCCGTGCAATCACATCCGTGCCACCACCCGGTGCATACGGGATGATCCAGAGGATGGGCTTGCTCGGGTAATTGGCCTGCGCAAAGGCCTGCGTAGCGCCAGCCAGCGCCAGCAGCGCGGATACAAATATGCGATTGAACTTCATGGCATTCTCCTTTTCGATTTGCTACAGGGGCCGCCACGACCCTGCCTGCGGCGGCCAAACGGATTAATCGGGCTTGATGTTGTTCTCACGGATCACCGGCGTCCAGGTGTCCACTTCCTTTTTCATGAAGGCGGCAAACTGCGCCGGCGTATCTCCCACCGGGAATCCACCATTGTCCGCCAGTCGCTTGATCTCGTCAGGAGACCTGAGGATCTTGACGATCTCGTCGTGCAGCCTGGTGATGATGGGCTGCGGTGTCCTTGCCGGTGCCGCCAGGCCGTAGAAGGACGCTGCTTCCACCGGATAGCCTTGCTCGGTAAAAGTGGGGACATCGGGAATGATGTCCAGCCGCTTGGTGGCAACCGTACCGAGCGCCTTCAACTTGCCAGACCTGATGTTCGAAACGAACAGCGCGGTGTTGGAGAGGATCACGTCGGTCTCCCCCGCCAGCACCGAAGTTGCGGCGGGGCCGGCGCCTTTGAAGGGAACATGCACCATGTGGATGCCGGCCTTCGTCGAAAACAGCACAAAGGCCAGATGGCCACTCGAGCCATTGCCAGAGGAGGCCCAGTTGATCTTGCCCGGATTGGCCTTGGCGTAGGCCACCAGTTCCTTGAGGGTGTTTGCCGGAAAACCCGGATTCGCCACCAGCGTGTTGGGGACAATGGCGAAATTGGTGATGGGTGCGAAGTCCTTCACCGGATCAAAGCCCGTGTTATCGAACAGCAGGGTATCGAATGTATGCGTGTTGCTTGCCGCGACCAGGAGGGTATAGCCATCGGGAGCAGCCTTGGCGACAGCCTGCGCGGCCACCATGCCGGAGGCGCCACCGCGGTTGTCAAACAGGATGCTCTGGCCCAGCGCCTGACCCAGCTTGACGGAAATCGGCCGGGCAATTGCATCGGTGCCGCCACCCGCCGCATAGGGAACGATCCAGAGGATGGGTTTGTTCGGGTAATTGGCCTGGGCCATCGCCTGTGGTGGGGTCCCGGCCAGGAGGGGCAGCAGCATTGCCGCCAGTATGCGTATCCACATCATTACATCCTCCTTTCGACTATTGCCGGGCCGCCACGGATCTTCGCTTTGCAGGCCGTACGGATCAATCCGGCTTGATGTTGTTCTCACGGATCACCGGTGCCCAGGTGTCCACTTCCTTTTTCATGAAGGCGGCAAACTGCACCGGCGTATCACCCACCGGGAAGGCGCCATTGTCGGCCAGGCGCTTGATCTCATCGGGCGTCCTGAGAATCTTCACGATCTCATCATGCATCTTCGTGATGACCGACTGCGGCGTCTTGACGGGTGCCACGAGCCCGTAAAAAGACGCCGTTTCAATCGGATATCCCTGTTCGGCGAAAGTGGGCACATCGGGAATGATGTCCAGCCGCTTGGAGGCCGACACGCCCAGTGCCTTCAGCTTGCCGGCCTTGATGTTGGCCATGAAAACGACGGTATTGGCAAGGATCATGTCGGTTTCCCCGGCCAGCACGGTAACGGACGCGGGGCCGGCCCCCTTGAACGGCACGTGCACGATCTGTAGTCCGGCAGTCTTGGAGAGCAGCATCAGGCCGAGGTGGCCGCCCGTGCCATTGCCCGATGAGGCCCAGTTGATTTTTCCCGGGTTCGCTTTCGCGTAGGCAACCAGTTCCTTGAGGTTGTTCGCCGGAACCTTCGGATTCGCCACCAGTGTGTTCGGAATGATGGCGAAATCGGTGATGGGCAGGAAATCCTTCACCGGATCGAATCCCGGGTTCTCGTACAACAGGGTGGCAAAGGTATGCGTTACGCCTGCCGCAACCAGAAAGGTGTAGCCATCCGGAGCGGCCTTGGCAACGGCCTGCGCGGCGACAAAACCGCCTGCGCTGCCGCGATTGTCGTACAGGACGGTCTGACCCAGCGCCTGCCCGACCTTGATGGAAAGCGGCCGGACAATCGCATCAGCCCCGCCCCCTGGCGCATAGGGAATGATCCAGAGCATGGGCTTCGTCGGATAGGCGCCCTGGGCGAAGGCCTGGGCAATGCCGGCTATCGAAAGCAGCGCAGCGGCAACGACGCGCGTCCATCTCATGGCCTTCCTCCTTTTCGATACCTGCATCAATGCACCTGTGCGCATCCTCGGCACTGCGCGCCCCTGCCCGGCGTATGAAGAACCCCACCGGGTTCCGCGCTCCTGGCGCGGGTTCCGGATATCGGCTGCCGGTGCTGGAAACCACCCGTTCCGCCACCCCATTGAAGCGGGTGGGCAGGCGGCTGGAATCCGCCTGCACCTATATTAACGTAGATGTGCCTCGACGGAGGACGGGTCAAACCGTTGCTGCACTGCCCAATAGCGCGGTGCACTGGGTGGACAATACGCCGCCATTGCCGTGGGCCAATGCGATTTCGCAATCCTTCACCTGGCGCTTGCCGGCCTCGCCGCGCACCTGGCGGACCTGCTCGATCAGGATCATCAGCCCGTACATGCCCGGATGGCAGTAGGACAGGCCCCCGCCGCTGGTATTCACCGCCAGTGCACCGCCGGGAGCAATGCGCCCGCCTTCGACAAAACGCCCGCCCTCGCCCTTTGGACAGAAGCCCAGGTCTTCAAGGAACAGGATGGGGTTGATCGTGAAAGCGTCGTACAGCCCCAGCACATCCACATCGGCGGGCTTCAGGCCGGCTGCCTTGAACGCCTGCGGTCCGGACACTGCGGCACCCGTGACGGTGAGATCAGCCATGCTGGTGATGTTGCGATGGCTCATGCATTCCCCCGAACCCAGCACATACACCGGCGGCTTCTTCAGTGACTTGGCGCGCTCGGCGGTGGTGACGATGATGGCGCCGCCGCCGTCGTTCACAAGGCAGCAGTCACGCACGGTAAAGGGCGTGCTCACCGGACGCGCATTCTTCACGTCCTCGATCGTCAGCGGATCCTTCTCCCAGGCACGCGGATTGAGCAGCGCCCATTTGCGCGCCGACACCGCCACCTCGGCGATCTGGTCGCGCGTGGTGCCGTACTGAGCCATGTGCCGGCTGGCGGCCAGCGCGTAGGCGCCCACCGGTGAACGCATGCGGTAGGGCGATTCGTACTGGTTGTATTCCCGCGGCGAAGCGGCAGCGCGGGTCATGATGCGCTGGGTGCTGCCATAGGTGATCATGGCCACGCTGCACAGGCCGGACTGCAACGCCATGTGGGCATGGGACAGCAGCGACATGAACGCCGAACCCCCGATGCGTGTGGAGTCCTGGTATTTCGGCTGCAGGCCCAGGTACTCGCAGATGTCCACCGAGGCCATGGACAACTGGCTGGCTGCGGCGAACACGCCGTCGACATCCGACAGCTTGAGGCCGGCGTCATCCAGCGCGCGCAGGGTGGCCTGCGCCATCAGGTCCACCGGCGTGGTCTCGGGGACCACCTGGCCGAGATCGGCCTCCGCCGCGCCGACGATGGCAACACTGCCCCGCTTCAATCCCTGGGTCTGCGCGCTCATTTCGAGCCTCCTTCCACCGGAACGAATACCGGATACGGCGGGTTCTTGTCATCGCCCGGATGCATGCGCATCTTCACCTTCATGCCAACCTTCACCTCGGTGGAGGGAATGTCCTCGACGCGGCTCATCATGCGAAATCCCTCTTCCAGTTCGATCAGCGCAACGTTGTAGTCGGGATTGCCCCTCTTCACGTCGGTGGTGGTCGTGGTGGCGTAGACGGTGCCCAGTCCCTTGCTCACCCGCCACTCGAGGTTGCGGCTGCCGGTTTTCGGCGCCACGACACGGGGGTAGAACACCGCCGTGTTGTCGTCGGTGCAGAACTGGTAGGCCAGTTGCCCCTTCTTGCAATACTCAATGTAGGCGGCTGCAGGCGAGATTTTCATCTCGTTCATTGCCATCGCCACGGCTGTGGTGTCAGTTGCCATGCTCTGCTCCTTTTCGAATGCGTGGGACTGTTCGCTGCGTTATTGTTTTCACCGGGGCCAGCTCAATGCCGGCCTGTTACTCCGGTACGTACTTGATGGCCTTGGTGACCTTCTGCCACTTCGTCACTTCATCCCCCAGCCAGCTCTGCAGCTCGTCGGGCTTCAGGTACCACGGTTCCAGGCCGCTGTTGTTGAAGGCCTGCCTGATGTCGTCCATGGCGAGAATGGTCTGCATGGCACTGTTCAGCTTGTTGACGATGGGCTTCGGAACGGCGGCCGAGGTCGAAAAGCCGTAGAAGGAAATCACCTCGAACTTGGGTATGCCCTGCTCATCGATCGTCGGCGTGTCGGGGAATGATGCCGCGCGCTTCAGGCTGGCCACGCCAATGAGGCGCAGCTTGCCGGATTTGATCAGCGGCACCGCCGGCGGCGCCGCCAGGAATGCCAGGTCTGCAGTGCCGGCCACCACGTCCAGTGTCGCGGGGCCTGCGCCCTTGTAAGGCACGTGGGTCATGTCGGTGTTGGTCAGCAGCTTGAACAGCTCGCCCGCCAGGTGCGGCGAGCCGCCGGTGCCGGAGGACGCGAAGTTCAGCTTGCCCGGCTTCGACTTGGCCAGCGCAATCAGTTCCTTGACGTTCTTCACCGGCAGGCTGGGATTCACGAACAGGATGATGTCGCTGCGCGCGATGGGGCTGACGGACTGGAAGTCCCTGAGCGTGTCGAAGGGCAGTGATTTCTGGGTGCTCGGATTGATGGTGTAGCCCGAGGTGAAGATCAGCAGCGTATGCCCGTCGGCCGGCTGGTGCAGCACATAGTCCGCGCCGATCACCGCGTTGGCACCCGGCTTGTAGTCGACCACGAACGGCTGGCCCAGCGCTTCGGTGAGCTTCTGCCCGATGGGGCGCGCGATCACGTCGGTCGGCCCGCCCGGCGAGAACGCAATGATCATGCGCACCGGCTTGTTCGGGTAGTTCTGCGCCTGCGCCAAAGCCACGCCGGCGTCAAGCGCCGCACTCAGTGCGATGGCAAGGACGCAGCAAATCCTGCTCAGCGGTTGCATGATCATTCCTCCCGGAGATTCCAGAAATCGAGCTCAGAACCAGACATCAACGGAGCGCCACATCACTCCGGCTGGTACTTGATGGCCTTGGTGACCTTCTGCCACTTCTCGGTGTCATCGCGCAGCCAGGTCTGCAGTTCGTCCGCGGTCATGTACCAGGGATCAAGGCCCATGCCATTGAAGATCTGCCTGATCTCGGCGGTGGCCAGGATTTTTTCCAGCGCACCATTGACCCGGTTGATCGCCGCCTTCGGCGTGGCCGCCGGAACCACGATGCCATAACCGGAGGTGACCTCGAATTTGGGATAGCCCTGCTCTTCCACCGTCGGTGTATCCGGAAAGGAAGCAGCGCGTTTCAGGCTGGAGACACCGATCAATCTCACTTTGCCCGCCTTGATCATGGGCACGGCAGGCGGCGCGGCAATGAAGGCCAGGTCGGCCGTTCCCGCCACGACGTCCATCAGCGCGGGACTGGCACCCTTGTACGGAACATGGGTCATGTCGATACCGGCCACGACTTTCAGCAATTCCCCTGCAAGATGCAGCGAACCGCCGGTGCCTGAGGAGGCGAAGTTCAGCTTGCCGGGCTTGGATTTGGCCAGTGCCACCAGTTCCTTCACGTTCTTCACCGGCAGCGCAGGATTGACCACCAGCACGACGTCAGTGCGGCCCAGCGGGCTGACGCCCGCGAAGTCCTTGAGCGTGTCGTAGGGCAGCGATTTCTGGGTGCTGGGATTGATGGTGTGGGCCGGCGAGAACACCAGCATGGTGTAACCGTCGGGCGCGGACTTGGCCACAAACTCCGAACCGATGATGCCGTTGGCACCCGGCTTGTAATCAACGATGAAGGACTGGCCGAGCGCTTCGGTCAGCTTCACACTGATGGGTCGCGCCACCAGGTCGATCGGCCCGCCGGCGGCGAAGGCCACCATGACGCGCACGGGCTTCGCCGGATAGTTCTGGGCGGCGGCTGCGCTGCTCAGCAAGGCCAGCGCGAACGCGCCGCACAGCTTGGTGTTGAAATTCATTGTAATCACTTTAATAAAAGAAGCATTTAAGCAAAGGACTTCACGGCTTCAATGTAATCAGGGCATCCGCGGCCGTGATGCTCTTCGGCGTCATGAACAGCGGATTGATGTCCATCTCCGCAATCCGGTCCCGGTGGTCATGCAATAGCCACGACACCCGCGAGAGCACCTGCGCCAGCC
>CAIYPG010000002.1 GCA_903928055.1 uncultured beta proteobacterium
ATGTTGCCGCTTGCACCAGGCTTGTAGTCAATGATGAACTGCCAGCCGGTCGCCTGTGTCATCTTGTCGGTATGCATGCGCAACAGCACATCCGATCCGCCGGGGGCCGTTGCATAGATGAAGATGATCGGCTTGGCCGGCCAGTCTTTGCCAGGTGTCTGTGCGTGGGCCAATGTGCCGGATGTCACCGCAAGCACCGCGATCGTTGATGTCCGCATGAAGGTCATGGTTCCTCCTTGAATATCCGGATCGAGTGATGTCGATTGCCTTGCGATGCTGATCCTGCGTTTGCAAAACGCTGATGCTCTGGCCGCACTTGCGGCGGGCCCGCATCCATTGAGAGGCATGCGCACTCCGGAGCGGGGCAGATGCGGTGCAGCAAGCAGACGGCTGAATATTAGCCAACGCCGGTGAAGCCGGCGTGCAGCTATCGGACTAGCTGCTATAACCAAACGGCATGAAGGCTGTCAGGCTTTTCTACCCCGGGACAAATGCCGATTCCGGGCCGAGAGAGCGTTTGATCCACCTGGCTGCTTCCTTCGCCAGGAGTGATGTGGGCCGTTGCAGTGATATTGCCATGGACAGTTCGCGTCGCAATGACGGTGCAACGATTTCGTTGCTCTGCAATTTTGCCGCGTTGCGCTTGCGGAGGAACTCAGACTGTATGCTGACGCCCTGGCCCAGATGCACCAGGTCCATGATCATGGACGCGCCTTCGACTTCAAGCACCACGTTCAATTTGATACCGGCTTTTGCGGCCTCGCGTTCCACTACCATGCGGATCGAATGGGGTGGCGGGGGCAGGATAAGCGGCAAACTGGCAAGGGATCGGAATTCGATCGGCCCCGGCGGGATTGCCGTACCCGGGTCGTGCCTGGAATACAGATAAAGGCCGACGCCGTGAAGCGGCGTGATGTCAACGAGCGGGGAAGGCGCGGGGTCGTAGAGTATGCCGATGTCGACGCGCCCGGCGGCAAGCCATTCCTGGATGAAGCGGCTGCGTCCTTCCATGATCTCAAGGGATGCCCTGGGAAATCTTTTGCGGAATGCGGCGACGAAACCTGGCGCAAAGGTTTTGCCAGTGGCGCCTGCAAGCGCTATGGCGACGCGCCCGGCGGGCGATGCCTGCACCTCGTGCAGGGCGTTGCGCATGCGGCTGGTCTGGTCGAGTATGCCCCTGGAGTGTTCCAGCATCAGAGAACCTTCGTCCGTCAGCGTGATGCCACGGCCATTGCGATTGAACAGTGCCTGCCGCAGTTCAACTTCCAGTTGCCGGATTTTCCGGCTGAGTGCTGGCTGGGTGATTGACAGCGAGATTGAAGCGCGAGTAAAGCTGCCCATTTCGGCGACGCGGACAAAATATTCCAGTTGCTTGAGTTCCATGGGGTTCCGCGTCCGGTAAGTGCGGGATATGCGACCAGGTTATAGCGCGTGTGACTAACGCTGATGTTATACAGATACGGCATTTCTGCCTATGGCGTCATTTTGTGCGACGCAAAAAATCAGGGATTAAAACAGGCTGGCTGCGATGGGGTTGGGCGTGCAGATCTGCAGCCGACATTGCCAGTCCGGTGCGGATCAACACATCCGCCGTGCCGACCCGTTGATCACCGAATGGCCCGTCGGAAGTGCTCCAGGGCACATTGATCGGACATACGAACTGACTGGCGTGGCAGGGACTTCAGTCACCGAAATCATCCGCATCCGGCGAACATCGATGATCATAATTATTCGGAATATGCTCTTTAAAAATGGATATTAAGTTTTTATAGATAATAATTAAAAAAGTTTATCGAAACCGTGCTGGCAATCACGTTTCAGCCATTGTCGCCCGGATGCGTTAGGTGGAAATAGACCCGCCGCGAACCCCGCCATGAGACTGGCCGCTGTCGCATTTTCCGTGAGGATACGGGTGATGCAGCGCGGGGCGAAATTGCCTGCTCCTGTGGAATCAGCGGAGCCGCTGAAATTGGCCGGCATGGCGCTTTGGGGTGTGCTGCGGTTTCGTCCATCGAAACAGGGCATCCCGGCGTTTCCCGACATTCCCTCCATGGAGGAGCAGGGCATCGCCAAATGTGATTATTCCGGCCGGGGCGGCATGGCCGCGTCCGGACGCACGCCGATAACCATCATCAACAAGCACAAGCTCAACGGCTGGTTCGTCACGGTGAGCAAGGATCCCGAAGTGCGGAGGAAGCCTGAGGTTTCCGGCACCATCGTGGTCGGCAGTACCGTCGCCGAATTTCGCGACATGATTGCGCGCGATACCGCCAGCTACAGGAAGCTGGTGCAGGGCGGCATCAGGCTGAGTGAGTGACGGGGATTTCATCTGCGGGGTGTCGTGATCGTCAGGAAGCAGGTTCGGGAAGGTATTAAACTTGCGGAATGAGGACTGAACACGCGCGAGCACCGCACTTGCTGTCAAGCCGATGAACGTGCGCATTGTCACTTTCGCGCTGGCTCTGATTGCGGTGATTTGCTTCGGCTGGGGATATGTTGCCGCGACCCATGGTGTGTTCCCCGATGAGTGGATCAGGTCTGTTTCGGATCATTTTTCCGCATCATCGGTTCAACCCCCGGCCGACCCTTCCGCGCATACGGCGATCTGGAAAGAGAAGGCGTCGTTTTTCACGACCCTTGGCGCCCATGCGGACGTGGTGATGATCGGCGACTCGATTACCGACGGCGCTGAATGGGGAGAGATGTTCCCGGGCATCCATGTTGCGAATCGCGGCATCGACGGCGACACCACCGACGGCGTGCTGCAGCGCATGGACGGCATCCTGTCCGTGCAGGCCCGCAAGGCATTCATCATGATCGGCATCAACGATTTTGCGGTATCGGGCAGAAGTGTCGATGCCGCATTCGACGATTACAGGAGAATCATCGAGATACTCGAGAAGAGCGGCGCCCGCGTATTCATCCAGTCCACGCTGCTGTGCAATGAGGCCACCGCGACGTGGATATCCTGTGTCGACAACAACGACAAGATCAGGAAGCTGAATGCACGGCTGCGCGGCCTTGCCTCCCCCGGAGTGACCTATATCGACATCAATGCCGGTCTGTCTGACAAAGGCGGGCTGAAGGTCGGGGTGACCTATGACGGCGTGCACCTTAACGGTGCTGGCTACCGGATCTGGAAGGACGAAATTGGCCCGTTTCTGCGGCAGGACTGAACGCAGCCCCGTTGGGGCCCATGGTTTTCTGCATGACAATCCCGTTCGACGTCCGCTGCGGAAGCCACCGACATGAATGCATGGCTGAACCTGCTCCGGTTTCTGCTGGCGTTCAATGTGATTGTCTTTCACATCTGGAATCCGCTGGCCCGGGGAGCGGGCCCGGTCGCGGTGCTGGCGTTCTTTTTTGTCAGCGGACTGCTCATCACCCAGATCGTGCAGGAGACCTATTCTTCTGCCGGACAAGCCGGAGCTTTCCTGCTGAACCGCTTTTTGCGCATTTATCCACAGTATTTTGTGGCTGTGCTGCTCGGCGGGGTTGCCGTGTACGGTTACCCGGTGCTGGCGGAACACATCAATGGCTACCTTCGCAGGCCGGTGGGCATGTCCGAATGGCTGCCGCAGTTTTCAATCATCGGCCTGTACGATGCCGATGTCAGGCTGCTGCCGGCAAGCTGGTCGCTCAGCACCGAGATTTATTATTACCTGCTGATCGGCCTCATCACCGGACGTTCCAGGCGGCTGGCGCTTGCCTTGTTTGCCGTCAGTATTCCGGTCGCTGCCTTGTGTGCGTTGCATGTTCTGCCCTTCGATTTCTACGGGCATCCGGTTGGCAACGGTTTCGCGTTCGCCTTCGGTTCCGTCACCTATTTCTACCGTAATGCCGTCACGCTGGGGCGCGGGACTTTTCTCGTCGCCTGCCTTGCCTACACCATGCAGACCTATGGCGTCCCATTGCTGGAAGACAGTGATCTCGACAACGCAAACCTCGCCACGAGCCTCGTGCCTCTCGCGGTGATCATCGTTTATCTGATGCGGAACAATCCCGTTGCCCCGCGAGGTGCGCAATTCCTCAACATGCTGGGGAAACTGGCTTACCCGATGTTCCTGACGCACTGGACAGTCTGCATTTTCGTGAGCGTGCTTTTCTTCGGCGGTCGTGCACCGCTCGACGCGGCAACCGTGGCCGAAGGCTGGGATCTGTTCCTGGTCACCCTGGCCGCGACGCTGTGCCTGTCGGCGCTGTTCTATCAGTTCATCGACAAGCCGGTTGAACAGATCAGGCGGGCTGTGCGCCCGAAGGCTTAGTTCGGCTTTCTATCGATCCATCCGGGTTCGGAATCCGCTTCAACCATTGACGTCCTGATGCGTTAGGCGGAAATGAACCCGCCGCACTTGTCGCTGGACGCACCGCCGTGAGACTGGCCGCCGTTGCCTTTGCCGCCGGTGTATGGGCTTTGCAACGGCAGCCTGAGCTGCCGGGCGGGGTGGAGTGGGCGGTATTGGTGGCGTCGGCCGCCGCGGTACTGTTTGCTGTGCTGCGGGTGCAGTCCTCACCGAGCCTGCGCATCATCTGCATCGCGGTGCTGGCGGTATCGCTGGGCTTTGGCTGGGCCGCACTGCGCGCCGAGTTGCGCCTGGCCGATTCACTGGCGCCGGAGGTCGAGGGCCGCGATGTCGCCGTTACCGGCGTCATCGCCAGCCTGCCGCAGCCTTTTGAGCGCGGCGTGCGCTTCGAGTTCGATGTCGAATCTGCAGGGCTGCATGATTCGCAGGTGCCGCGGCACCTGCAGCTTGCCTGGTACAACGGCCTCGACCCGGAGGAGTTCCATGACCTGCAGCCGGTGCGCGCCGGGGAGCGTTGGCGCTTCACGGTGCGCCTGCGCCGTCCGCATGGCAGCGCCAATCCGCATGGCTTCGATTACGAGGCCTGGCTGCTGGAGCGCGACTTGCGCGCCACCGGCTATGTGCGGGCCAACCGTGCATCCGGAGGCCAGCGCGAACGGCTCGATGCCTTCGTGTGGCGCCCGGCCTATGTGGTCGAACGTCTGCGTGAGCGGATACGCGAGCGCTTCCGCACCGCGCTGCCCGACCAGCCGTGGGCCGGCGTGCTGGTGGCGCTGGTCATCGGCGACCAGCGCGCCATCGAGGCCGACGACTGGCAGGTATTCGCGCGCACCGGAGTTTCGCACCTGATGTCCATCTCCGGCCTGCACGTCACCATGGTGTCGGGGCTGTTTGCCGCGCTGGTACTTGCACTGTGGCGGCGCATCCCGCCGCTGGCATTGCGACTGCCGGCGCAGAAGTCAGCGGCACTGTCCGGTGTGCTGGCGGCGCTGGCGTATTGCGTGCTCTCCGGCTTTGCGGTGCCGGCACAGCGCACGCTGTACATGATCGCTGTGGTAGCCGTGGCGCTGTGGCTCGATCGCTTCAGTTCATCGTCGCGCGTGCTGGCGCTGGCCCTGCTGGTCGTGCTGCTGATCGACCCCTGGGCGGTGCTCTCGCCGGGCTTCTGGCTGTCGTTCGGCGCAGTGGCGGTGATCTTTTATGTGGGCACCGGCCGGTTGACCCAGCCGCACTGGCTGAAGCAGTGGGGTGCGGTGCAATGGGCAGTGACCGTGGGCCTTGCACCGCTGCTGCTTGCCTGGTTCGGGCAGGTGTCGATCGCTTCTCCCCTGGCTAATGCCCTGGCTATTCCGGTGGTCAGCCTGGTGGTGACGCCGCTGGCCCTGGCCGGGGCGGTGATGCCCGCCGTGCTCGGCGGCGATGCACTGCTGAAGCTGGCGCATGCGGTGTTCGATGCACTCATGCCTGTCCTGCAATGGCTGTCCGCATGGTCGGGCGCGGTGTGGCAGCAGCACTCACCTGCAGCGTGGACGATACCGCTGGCGCTCATCGGCACCGCCTGGCTGCTGGCGCCGCGCGGCTTTCCGGCACGCACGGTGGGTGCAGTGCTGATGCTGCCTATGTTCGCCGTCCTGCCGAAGGCGCCTGCGCCCGGCGAACTGTGGCTGACGGTGCTGGACGTGGGGCAGGGGCTGGCCGTGGCGGCGCGCACCACGAACCATGCGCTGCTCTATGACACCGGCCCGATGTGGAGCCCGCAGGCCGACAGCGGCAGCCGCATCATCGTGCCGTGGCTCCGCGGCGAAGGCATCGGCCGGCTGGATGTGCTTACGATCTCGCACGACGACACGGATCATTCCGGCGGTGCAGGCTCAGTCATCGCTGCAGTGGATGTCGCGCAGCAGGTGTCATCGGTGCCGCCGCAACGCCTGCCGCAATCGGAGGTGCGCTATCGGCTGCCTTGCACAGCCGGGCAGACATGGAATTGGGATGGCGTGACATTCGCGTGGCTTCATCCGGGTGGACCGGATGCGGCATTGAAGAAGGGAAATGACCGAAGTTGCGTGCTGCGAATCGAAGCGGCCGGCAAAAGCGCGCTGCTCACCGGCGACATCGAAAAACCCGCCGAGGGTCTGTTGATCGCACGCAGCGCAGCGCTGGATGCCGACGTCCTCACCGTGCCGCATCACGGCAGCGGCACCTCATCCACGATAGCGTTCATCAATGCCGTCTCGCCGCAACACGCCGTGTTCACCGTCGGCTACCGCAACCGCTTCGGCCATCCCAAGGGCGAGGTCTGGGAGCGTTATGCCGATGTGGAACGCCATCGCAGCGATCGCGACGGGGCGGTGACGTTTCGAATGGGTGAAGCGGGGATTGTGGTGGAGCGGGAGCGGGAAGCAGGGCGGCGGTATTGGCAGGGAAGGTGATCGAGGGAGTAGGGGTCACTTTTCAAGTGAGGTTGTCAGAAGCCGGTGCATGGGTGAGAATGATTTTCAGCGAAGCAGGATTTTACGGACAATCAGATCAATGACTTAGATATTTCGCTGCACGCTGTCATGAAACTGGATGAATTTGAGGGGGGTGTTGATTCACGTTGAAAGCTGAGCCATTTAGGCGGTAATTCACGCTGAAAACTGGGCCACGCAATGCACCTATCCTGTTGGGTTTTTCGACGGGGTGTGCAGGAGTGATCAACGTGGGAACACTGAGCA
>CAIYPG010000003.1 GCA_903928055.1 uncultured beta proteobacterium
CTCCTGGCGGCTCTTCTACTATCGCTTCACAGGCCACCCGCCGCTCTGGCAGGTCTTTGCGCTCGCCGTGGCAATCTATGCGAATTTCTTCACCAACCACTGGGGGCTCGACCTGCGCTGGGGCCTCTTCGCGCTGGCGGCCCTCATCTTCGGGCGGTGCTGGATTTATTACCGCGTCTGGGATCACCACCGCCGCATGCCGCTGCTGCTGGCCTGTGGCCTGTGCGCGATCTTCATCTGGCTCGCCGAAAATGTGGGAACCTACACGAGCGCCTGGCTCTATCCCCATCAGGCCGGCGTCTGGGCACCAGTCGGTTTTGCCAAGTTCACGTCATGGTACCTGCTGCTGATCATCAGCTACGCGCTCGTGGCGCTGGTCAACCGGCCACAGCCGATGGAGTGACCACAGGACGGACTCACGCTGAGGCGGCATCCAGCGCAGCATTCAGCACGGCGATGGCATCGCATCCGGCGAAGATGAAATCCTCAATGCCTGCAGCGGTCCATTCGGCCTGCGAAGATCCGGGACGCCCGGCGAGCCAAAGCCGCGTTGCACCCGCGGCCTTCAGCGCCTTGGCTGCCGCAAGGGCACGCTCGCCATAGAGCGCGTCGGATGAACATAGGCACGCAACCGTCGCGCCACTGTTCAGGAAGGCGCTGGCGAGCGAGGCGTCATCGGCAAAGCCTTCATTGGACAGCGTTTCGAGTCCACCGGCCTCGAACAGGCTCTTGGCAAACATGGCGCGGGCGGTGAAGTCCGCAGCAGAGCCGAGATTGGCGAGGAACAGCTTGGGGCGCGCACCCTTTGCGGCAAGCACGGCATCGGAGCGATCACGCAGGGCTTCGAAGGCGATGCTGTCGCGCGTGGCGACAAGCGGCGTGACCTTGATTGGCCACGGCAGGGCGGGGGGCGCTTCCGAAAGCGGCGCCAGCACCTCAACGGGGGCTTCCGCAAGATTGGGAAACTCGCTCGTTCCCGTCAGCGGCAGGGCACGACGTGCGATGCGCTTGGCGCGTGCTGATGCGCTCTCTGCAATCCGACCCTGAATGGCACCTTTTTCGAGCGAGGCGAAGAGGCCGCCTTCACCCTCGATCTGCTGGAATGCGGCCCAGGCCTTCTGGCCAATCTCGTCGGTCAGCGCCTCGAAGCCTCCCGCGCCTGCCACGGGGTCCGCAACATGTCCGAGGCCGGACTCCTCGATGAGGATCGTCTGCGTGTTGCGGGCGATGCGGCGGGCGAAATCGTCGGGCAGGCCCAAAACCTGCGTGAAGCCCTGCACGCTGACCACATCCGCCCCACCGATTCCGGCAGCAAGACAGGCAACCGTGTTGCGCAGCAGGTTCACCCATGGGTCGCGGCGCGACAGCATGCGCCACGCCGTCTCCACATGCAGATGCAGCGGTTCCGGGGTGAGGCCGCAGGCTAGTTCGATGCGCGCCCACAGGCTGCGCAGGGCGCGCAGCTTGGCGGTGCTGGCGAAGAGATCCGCATCAGCTGCAAGGCGGAAGCTCAC
>CAIYPG010000004.1 GCA_903928055.1 uncultured beta proteobacterium
ACCCCGTCGAAAAACCCAACAGGATAGGTGCATTGCGTGGCCCAGTTTTCAGCGTGAATTACCGCCTAAATGGCTCAGCTTTCAACGTGAATCAACACTGTTGGTGGAATTGGTGCGAGGAAGTGGCAGTTGATAAGCGGTTGAATCATCTGGGTGTGAGATTCGAACTCACGAGAGACTTGCGCCCCTGCCGGTTTTCAAGACCGGTGCCTTCAACCGCTCGGCCAACCTTCCTCGGACTGAAACTTCAAACTAAGTCTTTGTTACATATGAATTATACCACCTGAAATTTCGGGTACGCAGCGACGCAAAAGCATATCGCCTTGCAATGGTTCATCGGTGCATACTGGAAACTTCGCGGCATGCAATTTAGTCTAATATCCGCACTCATTGAAACCCGCAGGAGACAACAATGCAACCCGAATTGAAACCGATCGATGACCGTGTGAACTCCGGCCTGATGGAATCGGGCGTCGCGTCGCTGCAGCACCGTGTGCTGCGCAACACCTACTGGCTGCTTTCGCTCAGCCTGATTCCGACTGTCATCGGCGCGGCCCTGGGCACGAACCTCGATCTCAGTTTCATGCAGACAAGCCCAATGATTTCGATGTTTGCCGTCCTGGGCATCTTTTACGGCTGGATATACGCAATCGAAAAGAACCGCGATAGAGTCCTCGGCGTCGGCCTGCTGCTCGGTTTCACGATGTTCCTCGGACTGCTGCTTGGACCGCTTCTGCAACGCGTGCTCGGCCTGTCCAACGGCATAGAACTGGTGATGATGGCCGCCGGCGGAACCGCAGCGGTGTTCTTCGTAATGGCCGCCATCGGATCAAGCACGCAGCGCGACTTCAGCGGACTGGGCAATTTCCTGATGGTGGGCGGCATTGTCATCATGCTGGCCATGATCGCCAACGCCTTCTTTGCCAGTCCCGCATTGCACCTCGTGGTACTGGCGGGCTTTGTTCTCTTCTCGACGCTGATGATGCTGTACCAGATCAACGTCATCGTGCGCGGCGGTGAAACCAACTATGTTTCAGCCACGCTCACGCTGTACATTTCGATCTACAACCTGTTCTCGGTACTGCTGCAATTCCTGGGAATCGGCAACAGCAGCGACTGATACTTCCCGCTTCAGGAAAAATGGCCGCCTCTGCAATCCCGGGCGGCCATTTTTCTTTCAGGCACGGCGCTCAAACACCGCCATGGACTCAACATGCGAAGTATGCGGGAACATGTTGACCACACCCGCAGTCGCAAGCACATAGCGCCCATCCTGGCAGAGGATGCCGGCATCACGCGCCAGCGTTGCCGGATCGCAGGAAACGTAGACAATGCGCCGAGGCGCATCCGCAGCCGCCCACAGGGCCTTGACCAGCTCGGTCGCACCTTCCCTTGGCGGATCAATCAGTACCTTGTCCAGTTTGCCCGCAACGTTCAACAGGCGCGCACAGACCTCCGGATCAAACAGGTTGCCGCTCTCGAAACGGCACAGCCCGTCGAGGCCGTTCAGGACGGCATTGCGGCGGGCGCGCTCAACCAGGCCCGCACTGCCCTCGGCACCGAACACTGCCGCACCTGAACGCGCAATAGGCAGCGTGAAATTGCCCAGGCCGCAGAAGAAATCGCCAATGCGTTCACCGGCCAGCGGATCGAGCAACCGAAGCGCACGGCGTACCAGCACGCGATTGACAGCATGGTTGACCTGCGTGAAATCAGTGGGCATGAACGCCACGCGGACATCAAACTCCGGCAGTGCATAGTCCAATGCGGGCGCATCCAGCGGCCAGAAAGGATAGGCGGTTTCCGGATTACCAGGCTGCAGCCAGAATTGAAAGCCGCTCTCCTTGGCGTAGGCCTTCAACACGGCCTCATCCTCGACGCTGGGCGGCGCCAGCACCCTGAGCACCATGACAGTGACGCGATCACCTACGGCCACCTCGATCTGCGGCAAGCGGTCACGGATGGAGAGGCTGCCGAACACCTCGCGCAACCGCGGCAGCGCGGCGGATAACGCCGGCGGCAGCACTTCGCAGCTGGTCATGTCGGCCACATAGCTGGACTTGCGCTCATGGAAACCGACCAGCACACCGCCCTTCTTGGGCACCAGCCTGACCGAAGGGCGCGCACGATGGCGATAACCCCAGGCCGGACCGCATACCGGCGACAGCATGCGCTCTGGCCGGATGCGGCCGATATGCCATAGAGCGTCCTCAAGGATGCGCTGCTTGGCGGCGACCTGCGCACGCAAATCGAAATGCTGCAGCGAACAGCCACCACAGACCCCAAAGAAGCGGCAGCCGGGTTCAACGCGCGAGGCGCTGGGCTTGATGATGCGCACCAGTTGCGCAAGTTCGTAGGAGCCTTTCTTCTTGTACGGGGAATACTCGACTACTTCACCGGGCAGCGCGCCGTCAACGAAGATCGCCTTGCCTTCGACATGCGTCACGCCTCGTCCCTCGCGGTCGAGGGACTCTATGGTGGCAATCGTCATGAAACGTCAGACCTGGGTGGAATGGGCGACTGGGGCCAGGCTTCGAGAAACTCCCGCCAGTGCGGCGCGTCCTGGCGAGCCAGCGTGGCACGCACCAGATCCAATTCGCGCTGATAGCGCACCTCGTCGAAAACGCCGCGCATCAACTGGAAACGCAGGAACACGAGATAGGTGTTCGCCACGTCGGTTTCACAGTAATTCCGGATGTCTGCAATCTTTCCATCCTGATAAGCATCCCAAACCTTTGATCCGTCCATGCCCAGCTTGCCGGGAAAGCCCAGCAGTTTTGCCAGGTCATCGAGTGCAACGAAATTGCGCCCGTTGAACAGCGCCAGCAGGTCCATCAGGTCGAGATGGCGGGTGTGGTAGCGATTGATGTAATTGTTGAACTTGAATTCGCGGTCATCCTCGCCCATGTCCCAGTAGCGTGGCGCGGAGAGGCCGTGCACCATGGTGCGGTAATGCAGCACCGGCAGGTCGAACCCGCTGCCGTTCCATGAAACGATCTGTGGCGTATAACGCTCGATGCCATCGTAGAAGCGCCGTATGACGTTGGCCTCCCCATCGGTCTTTGCACCCAGTGACCAGACGCGAAAATTGTCCCCCTCGCGAAGTGCGCAGGAAATCGCGACCACACGATGCAGATGCGGCGGCAGAAAATCCCCGCCCGTCTGGATACGACGCCGCGCAAATGCAAACTGCGCCACATCATTGTCGGACAAACCGGCATCCAGCCCGTGCAACCGGCGCAGGCCGTCCGTATCGGGAATGGTCTCGATGTCGAAAACGAGGACGGGGGTCATGCGCAACGGGCCGATGTCATGGCCCGCTCAATCAGGGAATACGCCGGTCGAGAGATAGCGGTCTCCCCGATCACAGACAATGGAAACGATGACGGCATCCTTCACCTGCTGAGACACGCGAAGTGCCACGGTCAGCGCCCCTCCTGAGGAGATACCGGCAAAAATGCCCTCCTCCCGCGCCATGCGCCGCGTCATCTCCTCGGCGTCACCCTGGCTGACATACTCGACGCGGTCGATTCGTTTCGCGTCATAGATCTTCGGGAGATATTCTTCAGGCCATTTGCGGATGCCCGGAATCTGTGAACCTTCCGTGGGCTGCGCGCCGATGATCTGGATGGCCGGATTCTTTTCCTTCAAATAACGGGACACGCCCATGATGGTGCCAGTGGTGCCCATGCTGGAAACAAAGTGGGTAATCTTGCCGTCGGTATCGCGCCAGATTTCCGGACCGGTAGTCTCGTAATGCGCCAGTGGGTTGTCCGGATTTGCAAACTGGTCGAGGATGATGCCCCGTTTTTCGTCACGCATTTTCTCGGACAGGTCGCGCGCCGCCTCCATGCCTCCTGCCTTCGGGGTCAATACGATTTCAGCGCCAAAGGCGCGCATGACCTGCCGGCGCTCGATGGAAAGATGCTCTGGCATGATCAGGATCATGCGGTAGCCACGCATTGCGGCCGCCATGGCCAGCGCAATGCCGGTATTGCCGCTGGTCGCCTCGATCAGCGTGTCGCCCGGCTTGATGTCGCCGCGCTGCTCGGCACGCGTGATCATGGACAGCGCCGGCCGGTCCTTCACCGATCCCGCGGGATTGTCGCCTTCGAGCTTCGCCAGAATGACGTTGCTGGTGATTCCGGGAATGCGCTTGAGGCGCACCAGGGGAGTATTGCCGACAGTATCTTCTATGGTCTTGTACATCGCAGGTCTCGCTCAGATTCAGTAGTGCCCGGATTGTGGAAGGATATTCTGAAAACTCAGGCAGATTTCAGCAGGTGTGCCACATAGCTGGCCACACCCTGCTCGACCGTGAGGAAAGGCTCCCGATAGCCGGCTTTCGACTGGAGCGCACCGATATCGGCCTGGGTGAAATGCTGATACTTGCCCTTCAGCGCATCGGGAAACGGGTTGTAGTGGATCAGGCCTTCACGATGCAGCGCGGCCAGATCGAGCGCCGGCTTGCCCTCTGCGGCGCGACAGGTATTCACGACGGCGCAGGCCACGTCGTTGAAACTCTGCGCCCGCCCCGTTCCGGTATTGAAGATGCCGGACACGTCAGGATGATCGAGCAGATGCAGATTGACCTTCACCACGTCATCCACATGGACGAAATCGCGACGCTGCTCACCGTCGGCAAAGCCGCCCGAGCCGGCAAACGGCCGCACGCAGCCGTCGGCGCGGTACTGATTGAAGAAATGCCAGGCCACCGAGGCCATGCGTCCCTTGTGGTTTTCATTCGGGCCATAAACGTTGAAATAGCGGAAGCCGGCCACCTGGGAATCGGTGTCGGCGAGACGCCGCCGCACCAGCTGGTCGAACAGCAGCTTGGAGTAGCCGTAGACATTCAATGGTTTCTCGCAGGCCGGGTCTTCGCGGAACACTTCCGACCCGCCATAGACCGCCGCGGACGAGGCATAGATCAGCGGGATATCCTCTTCGATGCAGAAATCGAGCAGCGCGAGTGAATACCGGTAGTTGTTGTCCATCATGTAGCGGCCATCGGTCTCCATCGTGTCCGAACAGGCCCCCTGGTGGAAGATTGCATCAATGGCGCCATCGAACTGTGCATTCGAGAGTCGCTCGAGGAACTCGTGCTTGTCCATGTAATCGGCGATCTGCAGATCGGCGAGGTTGCGGAACTTGTCCGATTTCTGGAGGTTGTCCACGGCAAGGATGTTGCGTTCGCCCCGTGCATTGAGCGCGGCGACCAGGTTGGAGCCAATGAATCCTGCTGCACCGGTTACGACATAGAGCATGTGCTGCCTTTCCTCTTATGCCACGCGATCAGGCCAGCGCCTGGCGAAGCTCTTCAATATGAACGGTGGAGGTGCCCAGCTTTCCGACAACGATGCCGGCAGCGACATTTGCCACCCGCGCCGCATCATCCAGCCCGGCACCGGCAGCCAGCATCGCGCCCAGCGCCGCGATGACCGTGTCACCGGCCCCGCTGACATCAAATACCTCGCGCGCCCGCGCCGGTTCATGATGCACCGACCCTTCGCGAAACAGCGTCATGCCTTCCTCGCTGCGCGTGAGCAGCAGCGCTTCAGCGCCCAGTTCCCTGCGCAGTGCCTGGGCCCTGGACTCCAGCTCTGCCTCAGATGCCCAGCGCCCGACCACCTGGCGCAGTTCGGCGCGATTCGGGGTGATCATCGTGGCCCCCCGATAGCGGGAGTAGTCCTCGCCCTTGGGATCGACCAGCACCTTCCTGCCGCGTTCACGGGCCAGTTCGATCATCTGCCCGATATGCGCCAGACCACCCTTGCCGTAATCGGACAGGATCACCAGATCGCAATCGTCCAGCAGCCGTCCGAAATCGGCCAGCTTGTCGGCCAGCACTTCGCGGCTTGGCGTGGTTTCGAAATCGACGCGCAGCAACTGCTGCTGCCGTCCGATCACTCGCAGTTTGACCGTGGTATCGATGGTGGCATCACGATGCAGGTTCGAAGACACCCCGGCTTCCTGCAGCAGCGCCTCGATGCGGCGACCGGCCTCGTCATCGCCGACCACGGACAGGAGTATTGCCTTCGCGCCCAGTGAAGCGACATTGCGCGCCACATTGGCCGCTCCGCCCGGACGTTCCTCGGTCCGCTGTACCTTGACGATGGGGACCGGCGCTTCCGGGGAAATGCGATTGACTTCTCCGAACCAGTAGCGGTCCAGCATGACATCGCCGACGACCAGCACCCTGGCTTTTGCCAGGTCTAGGAGGCCGGCTGCAGTCGCTGGCCCCGTCATGTGAGGCGTCGCAGGCAGGCTGCGCTTGAAATCGAAAATCGGGTGGTGTGGGTATTCATGAAAGGATCATTTCCTGCCAATGGAATGGTACTCCAGCCCCTGGCTGCGTACATGTTCCGGCTCATAGAGGTTGCGGCCATCGAAGATCACTGGCGTCTTCAGCACCGTGCGGATGGCATTGAAATCGGGGCTGCGGAACTCCTTCCACTCGGTGACAATCACCAGCGCATCGGCACCGTCGAGCGCTGCCATTGGCGACTGCGCATAGTTGATTTTTTCGTTGGCACCGAACACATGCCGCGCCTCCATCATCGCCTGTGGATCATAGGCTGACACGGTGGCGCCATGCTCAAGAAGCCCATCAATCAGGTCTCGGCTGGCGGCCTCGCGCATGTCGTCGGTATTGGCCTTGAATGCCAGCCCCCAGACGGCAAAGCGTCTGCCGTTCAGTTTTTCGCCGAAGCGCGCCACGATCTTCTTTCCCAGCACCTGCTTCTGCAGGTTGTTCGCGATCTCGACGGCCTTGAGGACATGCAGGGTGCTGCCGGCATCCTGCGCCGTGCGCATCAGCGCCTTCACGTCCTTGGGAAAACAGGAGCCGCCATAGCCTGCACCGGCATACAGAAAGTCATAGCCGATGCGCGGATCGGAACCAATGCCCTTCCTCACATGCTCGATGTCCGCGCCAAGGCGCTCCGCCAGGTTGGCCAGTTCGTTCATGAATGAAATCCGCGTCGCCAGCATGGCATTGGCGGCGTACTTGGTCAGTTCCGCGGAACGGACATCCATCACGATGAGACGCTCATGGTTGCGCTGGAACGGCGCATACAGCGTGCGCATCATCTGGGTGGCGCGCTCGTCGTCGCTGCCGATCACGATGCGATCCGGACGCATGAAATCCGCAACGGCGGCGCCCTCTTTCAGGAATTCCGGATTGGATACCACGCTGTAGGAAATATCGGCACCACGCGTCCTCAGTTCCTCGGCGATGGCCTCCCTCACCTTGTCAGCCGTGCCTACCGGAACGGTGGACTTGTCGACAATGACACGCGGCTCGGACATGTTGCGGCCAATGCTGCGCGCCGCCGCCACCACGTGCTTGAGATCGGCTGAACCGTCCTCATCGGGCGGTGTCCCGACAGCGATGATCTGCACCGCTCCGAACTTAACCGATGCGGTGACGTCCGTCGTGAACGACAGGCGCCCTGCTTCACGATTGCGCTTCACCATCTCCAGCAGGCCAGGCTCGAAGATTGGCATGCCGCCATCGTTCAGCAGTTTGATCTTGGCCTGGTCGAGGTCAAGGCACATGACTTCATTGCCGACCTCGGCAAAGCAGGCACCGGTGACCAGACCGACATACCCCGTTCCAATAATTGTTATTTTCAAGATAAATCCATTAATTCAAGCGTATTTTCAAATATATTATTATCACCACAACCTGGACAAACAGCATCAAGGGGCCAGGTCAAATTCCTCGCTGCGCTTCGGCGGATAGGTTTCCCAGCCGCCACAGGCCGGGCAGTGCCAGTAAAACTGGCGCGCCTTGAACCCGCAATTTTCACAATGGTACCGGGCCAGGCGGCGCGTATGGCTGTGCACCAGATTCTTTACGAGCTCCAGATCCGGACGGCGCTCGGGTGGCGCGACCTGGATCTGCGCCTCGAGCAGCTTGTCGAGGCCCAGCAGCGTCGGATTGCGGCGCAACTCATCCTTCACCAATTGATAGGCCGCCTCTGCACCCTGCCCCTCCAGCGTGGCCTGGAACGCCACGTCGAGCAGGTCCAGTGACGGGTAGCTGGCGAGGTAGCCGCGCAGCAGCGTCAGTCCCTCATCGGCCTTGCCCAGCGCACGGAAGCTGTCCAGCAGGCGCTGGGCGCACAGCGCGAGATAGGCCGCCTGCTGCTGTTCAATGCACTTCCAGGCCTCAATGGCCTGGGCATGTTCGCCGGCGGTGGCATGCATGTCGCCCAGCACCAGGTTGGCCCGCACGCTCTTGCGATTTGTTGCAAGCGCTGCAGCCAGATGACGCTGGGCCTCCTCCAGCCGCGAATTGTTGGCCTCGTGCACCGCCATTTCACAGTAATAGTTGGCGATCTCCTTCTGCAAGGAGCTGCCGGTGTCCCGCTCCAGTTCCGTGGCCACTTCAATGGCCTTGGCCCAATCCTTTTCCTGCTGGTAGATGTCCAGAAGGAAGCGCTGCGCCTCCACGCGATGGCTTGAATCACGCAGCCGCAGCAGGGTTTCCTCGGCACGATCCAGAAGGCCGGCCTTGAGGTAATCCTGACCGAGTTCGAACATGGCCTGCAGGCGCTGCTCCCCGCCCAGGTCGCCGCGATCGAGCAGGTTGCGGTGCATGCGGATGGCCCGTTCGGTCTCGCCGCGGCGCCGGAACAGGCTGCCCAGTGTGAAATGCAGTTCAACCGTCTCGCGGTCCAGCTTGGCCACTTCGGTGAACGCCTCGATCGCCTTGTCGGGCTGTTCATTGAGCAGGAAATTCAGGCCGCGAAAATAAGACTGCGGGAGTTGCCGCGTTTCCGTCAGCAGATGCTGGATGTCGATGCGTGCGGCCAGCCAGCCCATTCCGAAGAACAGCGGAAAGCCGATCAGCCACCAGTATTCGAACTCCATTACACGACCGCGTCGGAGGGCGGAGCTGGCAGTGCTTCTGCTGAGCCCCTCGCCAGCGGTGCCTTGTCGGCCAGTTGGCGCCGCAGTGCCGCCACTTCGCGGCGTACGCTGAAAACACGACCCAGACATGCCAGCAGGGCAAGCACCACGCCGAGAAAGAAGAAGATGAACAGCAGCAGGGCCAGCGGTACCTGCCAGGACTGGCCGAGGAAGAACTGCAGGGTCACCGGGTCGAGGTTCTTGGCCGCAAACAGCAGGAAGAACAGCAGCAGCGTGCCGCGCAGCAGCAGGGTGAGGTACTTGAATATCTTCATGTGAAGCGCTTCATCGCAATTCGCAGCGGTTTGTGAAAAAGAAACACCGGATGAAGAAAAAAACAAACAATACGCCGGGCCGTGGAAGAAAAAACGGCGGCACTCCGGCCGCCGTTGCTGTCCGGTCGCGCATGCTCCGGCTTACTTCTGCTGCTCCAGCCGCTGTTGCTCTTCGAGCCGCTGGTCCACCCGCTCGCGCAACTCCTTGCCGGCCTTGAAGTGGGGAACAAACTTCTCCGGCACATGCACCTTGTCACCCGATTTGGGATTGCGTCCGACACGCGCCGGCCGGTGGTTAAGGCCGAAACTGCCGAAACCGCGAATCTCGATGCGCTGGCCCTCAACAAGACTGTGGGTCATGGCATCGAGAATCATCTTCACCGCGTACTCGGCATCCTTGGCGACCAGCTGCGGATACCTCGCAGCCAGCCTCGCGATCAGCTCGGACTTGGTCATTACGCAGATCCCGTTGTTAAACGCTCTTGTTGTCGAGCTTGGCCTTCAACAACGCGCCAAGATTGGTACTGCCGGTGCTCGCTGCGGATTCGCTTTGCAGCTTGGCCATCTGCTCCGTCTCGTCGGCCATGTCCTTCGCCTTGATCGAGAGATTGATGGTGCGGTTCTTGCGGTCGGTATTGATGATCATGACCGACACCGAGTCGCCTTCCTTGAGGTGGGTACGGGCATCTTCCACGCGATCCCGGGAAATTTCCGAGGCACGCAGGTAGCCTTCCACTTCTTCGGAGAGCGCAATGACGGCACCCTTGGCATCAACCGTCTTCACCGTACCGTCGACGATCTTGCCCTTGTCGTACATGGCCACGAAGTTCGAGAACGGGTCGCCTTCCAGCTGGCGGATGCCCAGCGAAATGCGCTCGCGCTCGACGTCGATCGACAGCACGGTGGCTTCCTGCTCGTCACCCTTCTTGAAGTTGCGCACGGCTTCCTCGCCGGGCAGCGTCCAGGACAGGTCGGACAGGTGAACCAGGCCGTCGATGCCGCCGGGCAGACCGATGAAGATGCCGAAGTCGGTGATCGACTTGATCTGGCCCTTGACGGTGTCGCCCTTCTTGAAGTTCATCGCGAAGTCGTCCCACGGATTGGCCTTGCACTGCTTCATGCCCAGGGAAATCCGGCGGCGGTCCTCGTCGATCTCGAGGATCATGACTTCGATTTCGTCGCCCAGGGCAAC
>CAIYPG010000005.1 GCA_903928055.1 uncultured beta proteobacterium
ACGAGCGCGCCGCCTTCCTCGTTCAGCACTGGGGCAAGCAGGAACCCGACGGCACCGTCGTGCGCCGCGCCGATCCGGCGCACAAGCGCGTCAATCCGCTGCCCTTTCCGGCCAATGACATCATGGACTGCTGGGAGCAGACCGAGGCTCAGGTGCTGTGGATCGCCGGCGGACAGTCCGGACTGATGGAGCGCATGATGGCCGACCCGCAGGGCTTCGAGGACCGCAAGTCCTGCTACAAGGATCTGCAGATCGAGACCGTCGAGGATTCGGGCCACAACATCCACCAGGACCAGCCGGAGCAGCTCGCCGCACTGGTCGAACGCTTCATGCTGGGTTGAGCACGACAGTGCATCGCGTGCAAACCAACCTGCAGCGGCTGTTCGAACCGCGCTCCATCGCGATCGTCGGCGCATCGCCCGAGCCGAAGAAGATCCCCGGCATGATCGTCGACTTCCTGCGCAAGAGCGGCTTTGCCGGCAAGGTCTATCCGGTCAATCCGCGCTACGAGAAGATCCACGAATTCACCTGCTATCCGAACGTCGATGCGTTGCCGGAGACACCCGACCTGGTCGTGGTGGTCATTCCGGTGGCCGTGGCCTTCGATGCCGTCGAGGCCGCGGCGCGGCGCGGCGTGCCATTCTGCCTCCTGATGAGCGGCGGCTTCGGCGAAGGTCGCACCGGCGATGCCGGCCGCGCGCGCCATGCGCGGCTGCTCGAAGTGTGTCGGGCCAGCGGCATGCATGTCGTCGGCCCGAACACCGTGGGCATGGTGAACTTCCGCCACAGGATGCCGCTCACCTTTGCCGACTGGTACGGCCGCGACACCGGCCAGCGCGGCGGCGTGGCGATCGTCACTCACAGCGGCAGCGTCGGCGGACTGATCTTCTCGTCGCTGCAGTTGAACCGCATCGGCGTGGACTACTGGGTGGGCCTCGGCAATGAGGCCACGCTGGAGACCGCCCACTTCATTTCGCACTTCAGCACGCTGCCCGACATCCACACCGTCATCTGCTACATGGAAGGCGTGCAGGACGGCCGCCATTTCATGGCCGCTGCCGAACAGGCGCGCAAGGCTGGCAAGCGCGTCGTGGTCGTGAAGGCCGGCGACCATCCGGAGTCGGTGCGCTCCACGCTGTCGCACACCGGCAAGAATCCATCCTTCGGCGAAGTCTATGCAGGAGCGCTTCGCCAGTGCGGCGTCATCCAGGCAAAATCGCTCGCTGAACTCGCCTATGTGATGACACTGATCACCACGGTCGGCGACCGGCTCGGCAACCATATCGGCATCATCTCCGCATCAGGCGGCGCGAACTCGCTGATCGCGGACCATGTGGTGAACGCGGGACTCGCGCTGCCGGAACTGCCGCAGGCGCTGCAACAGGAACTGAACAAGGTCATCCCCGAATACGGCTCATCGCAGAATCCGGTGGACCTCTCGGCCGACGTGATTTCGCGCGGTGAAATCCTGCATGGCACGCTGGCGCTGATCCACGACGAACCCACAGTGGACGCCTGGCTGGTGTTCGGCCGCCCCATCATCGACCGCTACGCCGATGCGCTGATCACCTTTGCGGAATCTTCACCCAAGGCCATGATCGTCTGCTGCGGCGTGCCGCTGGCCCCCGAGATGCATGAACGGCTGCAGCAGCACAACATTGCCGTGCTGGCCGACCCCGAGCTGTGCCTGCGCGCCCTCGCTCGCATACAGCGCGCCGCGTTCGTACCGGGCACCGCGCTGAAGATCGACGCCGTGGAACTGGAAGACTCCGCTGGCGGCAAACCCGTCCTCACGATTGCCATCGAACAGGACCGCGATTTCGGCGCCGTGGTTTCGCTGAGTGCCGCACCCACCTTTGGCCGCCCCTCAGAGCGCATCGTGCGCGTGCTGCCGGCGACGGCGCTTGACCTGGAAGACGCCGTGCTCGAACTGCACCACCTGCACGGCGGCCTGCCCGCCGCCACCGAAGACATCGTGGCCGCGCTGTATTCACTGACGCGCCTGCATGCCGAAGGCACGGCGCACGTTGACCTTTCTGTTGAAGCCGGCGTGCTGCGGCGAGTCGGATCATGATGCTAAAGCGCACGACATCCTTCCCTCATCCCAACCCTTCTCCCCCGGGGAGAAGGACTCGTCTTCCCTCTCCCTCGGGGAGAGGGACTGAGGGTGAGGGAATGTTTTTGATTGACTCAGGGAGGCAATAGGAATGGCCGCCATCGCCGGCATTGCCGAACTGCCGCAGGGACGCTCTGACCTGCCCAATACCATGGCGCTGCATCAGCGCCTGGCGCAGATGGCCGTCGCCGATGCCGGCCTGGCACTGAAGGACGTGGATGCCATCCTCACGGTATCGCCGCGCGCCGACCCTTACCTGATCCACGCCACCGGCGTGGCCGAACACCTCGGCCTGCAGCCCGCGGTGACGCTCACGGTCGAGGCCGGCGGCGCCGCGCCTGCCACCATGGTCGAGGCCGCGCGCGGCCTGATCGCCAGCGGCACAGCGCATACGGTGCTGTGCATCGCCGCCGACATGCCCCTGGGCGGAGTCACCCGCAACACCTACGTCAATACGCTCGCCGAAGTCGGCCCGGTGCATCCGGACCTGGAGCGCCCTTACGGTCCCAGCGTGCCGGCGATGTTCGCCCTCGTCGCGCGCGCCCACATGGACCGCTACGGCACGAAACCCGAACACCTTGCCGCAGTGGCGATACAGAACCGCCGCGCCGCCATGCGTCACCCGAACGCGCATTACCGCGAGGCCTTCGACATCGCCGCCTACCTGGCGAGCAAGATGATTGCCGATCCGCTGCGTCTGCTCGATTGCGCGCCGGTGTCCGACGGCGGCGGTGCCTTCGTCGTAACCTCCGCGGAACGGGCGAGGCACCTGCGCGCAAAACCCGTGGACGTGCTCGCCACCGGTTTCTCCTCGGGGCATATGCACCTGTCTGCCGCCGCCTCCCTCACGGGTTTCGGCGCAGGCGAGGCGCTGGAGCGCGCGCTGGCCCATGCGCACCTCAGCCGCGACAGCCTGGACATGGCCATGGTCTACGACTGCTTCACGATCGCCATGCTGGTCAACCTCGAGGATCTGGGCTTCGTCGCCAAGGGCGAAGCCGGCCCGGCCTTTGTCGATGGACTGTTCGAGCCGGAGGGCATCAGCGGCTCGCTTGCCGTGAACACCCATGGCGGCCTGCTGTCGCATGGCCATCCGGCGCGTGCCGGCGGCATGGGCCACCTGATCGAAGCCGTCGTGCAGTTGCGCCGTGAGGCCGATGCGCGCCAGCTCGACAAGGCCGACATCGCCATGGTGCACGGCATGGGCGGCGTGTTTGCCACGCATGGCGTGCTGCTGCTGGGGGCCTCGTGAAACATCCCGCACCGCGCGCCAATTCGACATCAGCCTTTCATTTCGAGGCCGCGAAGGACGGACGCCTCATGCTGCCGTACTGCACGGCCTGTGAGAAATACCACTGGCCGCTGCGCGCGGCCTGCCCGCATTGCGGCGCAGAGGCTGAAAGCGGTGCCGGATGGCGTGAAGCGAAAGGCGGCGGCACCATCGCCAGCTACAGCGTGGTGGTGCGCGCGGTGAATCCCGAACTGAAGGACGACGCGCCCTATGTCATCGCCTTCGTCGAGCTCGATGAAGGCGTGCGCCTGTTCACGAACATCGTCAATGCCGCGCCCGAAGAACTACGCTGCGGCCAGCGCGTCCAGTGCCGCTTCGAGCCCTCCATGGACCCGGAACTGTGGGTGCCGGTATTCGCCCCCGAGAAAGCCTGATCAATGAATCACGACATTCCCGAAGAACTGCGCAAGCTCCAGGACCTGGCGCGCCACTACGTCGAGCGCGAACTGCGGCCGCACGAGGCCGAGGTGGACCGCACCAAGAACATGCCGCACGACCTGTACGCGCGTCTTCGCAAGAAATCGCTGGAAGTGGGCCTCTTCGGCTACAACCTGCCGGTTGAAGTGGGCGGTCCTGGCATCCCCTGGCTGGGACAGGTGCTGCTCCGTGAACAGCTCGGCCATGTGTCGCAGGCCATGGCCGATACGGTGGGACGCCCGCCGAAGGCCCTGCTCGCCTGCCAGGGCGAACAGCGCCAGCGCTACCTCGAGCCGGTGCTGCGCGCCGAAATGACCTGGGCCTTTGCGCTCACCGAACCAGAAGCCGGTTCGGATGCCGGCGCCATGCGCACCCGCGCCACAAAAACCGATGGCGGCTGGAAGCTGAACGGCACCAAGCAGTTCATTTCACATGGCGATTCCGCAGATGTCGTGATCGTCATCGCCAAGACGGACGATGGCCTGCCCACCGCCTTCCTTGTGGAACGCGGCACGAAGGGCTTCAGCGTCGGCCGCGTGCATCCCAAGATGGGCTGGAACGGCTATCCGGTGGCGGAACTCCGTTTCGAGGATGCCTTCGTATCGGACGCACAGGTGCTGGGCAAACCCGGCGACGGCCTGCGCCTCGGGCTCTCGCAGATCGGCGAGGCCCGCATGGGCGTGGCGGCGCACTGCGTCGGCATGGCGCAGCGCGCCTTCGATTACGTCCTCGAACATGCCAGGGTGCGCAAGCAGTTCGGCCAGGCACTCGCCTCCTTCCAGGGCCTGCAGTGGATGCTGGCCGAGATGGCGCTCGACATCGAACAGTCGCGCGCCCTGCTCTACGCCACCGCGCGCACGCTTGACCTTGCGAAGAGTCCCGGCGACGTGCGCATGGAGGTCTCCATGGCCAAGCTGTCCGCCTCCGAGATGGTCGGGCGCGTCGCCGACCGCGCAGTGCAGATCATGGGCGGCGCCGGCTACATGGCCGAATCACCGATCGAAATGATCTACCGCGATGCCCGCGCCTTCCGCATCGGCGAGGGCACCAGCGAAATCCAGAAGAACCAGATTGCCCGCAGCCTGCTGGGCTAGGACATTCCGGTTTCAATTGATATCAATTCTGAAAATACAATAACGATTCAAGCAATTTTATAAAATAATTGTTATCACGCGATAAATGAACCAGCGCACTGACACACCCCTCTCCGCCGAACTCGACACCTGGACATTCGGCCGCTTCATCGACGAGGTGGGCCGGCGGCATGCCCCGCTGCCAGGCATGGTTTCGAGCGATCACTCCAGCGGCAAGGCGCTGACAGGTCGCTGGACCTATGCCGAGATGGCCCGCGACGTGCAGGCGCTGCAATGGTCGCTGATGGACCTTGGCGTGCAGCCCGGCGAACGCGTCGGCGTCATGCTCTCCAGTTTCGCCGAGTGGGTGCTGTACCTGTTCGCGGTGACGCGCCTCGGCGCGGCCTTCGTGCCCATCAACATGCGCTTCAAGGCGCGCGAATTGCAGCATGTGCTGAAGCACTCCGGCGCGCGCACCCTGATCGCCACCGGCCGCTACCTCGGGCAGGACCATGCTGCGACGATTGCAGAGGTGTGCGGTGCACGCGGCGCCGACGGCCGCTTCGCCGGCCTGCCCGAACTGCAGCGGATGATCGGCGTGGGTGCCGCGCCCCATCCCGACGCAGTGGACACCGCCGAACTGCTGGCGCGCGGCCGCGCGAAGCTCGCAGCGCAGGGCGCCCCGTCGCGCGAAGACGACGCGCAAACTACGGCCATCCTGTTCTACACCTCGGGCACAACCTCCTTTCCCAAGGGCGTGCCGCTCAGCCACCACAACCTGCTCACGCACTCGGTGAAGGCCGGCGAGCTGCTGTCCATCCGTCCGGGCGAACGCGTGCTGACGCTGTATCCCTTCTTCGGCATCTCCGGCGGTGCGAACAAGGTGCTCTCCACGTTTGGCTGCGGCGCCTGCCTAGTATTCCAGGATGCGTACCGTCCCGCAGAGGCCTGCGACCTGCTGGAGCGAGAAGGCTGCACGGTGATCCATGCGGTGGACGTGCAGGTGCGCGAACTCGTGGCGGAATTGAAGCAGCGTGGCCACACCAACAACTCGGAGCGCCGCGGCACCATTGCCTTCATGGCCGGCGTCGATGCGCAACTGGCCAAGGACATGGGCACCGTCCTCGGCCTGTATCGCTTCATCCACCCCTACGGCATGACCGAAACGAATCCCATGGTGCTGCGCAATGAGCTGCACGACGCGTTCGAGGCCAGCGTGCGGCCGGGCGGTCGCGTCGCGCCGGACGTGGAGATCCGCGTCGTCGATCCGGAAACCGATGAGGACCGTGCGATCGACCAGCCCGGTGAAATCGTCATGCGCGGCAAGACCGTGACGAAGGAATACTTCAACGACCCCGAAGCAACCGCGGCAGCCTTCCGCAACGGCTGGTTCCATTCCGGAGACCTCGGCGTGAAGACCGCCGAAGGCTTCATCTTCTATGTCGGCCGCCTGAAGGACATGCTGAAGGTCGGCGGCTTCAACGTCGCGCCGCAGGAAGTCGAGAGCTTCCTCCGAAGCCATGAGGCCGTGGCCGATGTCGCCGTCACCGGCGGCACGGACCCGCGCCTGGGCGAAGTGCCCGTGGCCTTCATCGTGCTCAAGCCCGGCGCCGCCATCACCGCGGATGCACTCCGGGAACACTGCAGGAAGAATGTCGCGAATTTCAAGGTGCCGCGCGAAATCTGGTTTGTCGACGCGCTGCCGTACCATACGGCGGCAAACGGCTCGAAGCTGCAACGCCACATCGTGCGCGACTGGGCCAAAGAGCACCAGGAGCGATCGTCGCAAACCAGGAACGCGTCTCCAAAATAATGTTCAAGCGTCCGACTTGTTTCTTTCCCTCACCCCAACCCCTCTCCCCGGGGGAGAGGGGCTTTTCTCCCATCTCCCTCGGGGAGAAGGGCCGGGGATGAGGGAGAATTTCGAGAAATGTCCTGACTTCATACCGCGCGACAGATTCGACACGCGGCTTTCATCGATGCATCGCTTCATGTACCGAGGAGGATTCAATGAAACACGCACATGATCATTTCCGCAAACTGTGCGGATGGCTGCTCGCCGGTCCCCTGCTGTCTGCAGCAATTTTTTCCAATTCGGCACTGGCACAGACTTATCCGACCAAGGCCATCCGCTTCGTGATTCCCTTTGCGCCAGGCGGCGGCACCGACCTCATCGCCCGCGCCCTGGCCACACCGCTGTCAGAGGCGCTGGGCCAGCCGGTACTGGCGGACAACCGCGCCGGCGCAGGCGGCGTGCTGGGCGGCGACATCGTTGCCAAGGCTTCGCCCGACGGCTACACGCTGCTCATGGGAACGCCCGGAACACTCACCATCAATCCCAACCTGATGGCCAAGCCGCCCTATACCCTCAACGACTTCGCCCCCATCACCCAGGTCACCAGCAACCCCTTCGTGGTGCTCGTGAATCCGGCGGTGCCGGCCAACTCCATCAAGGAACTGATTGCCTATGCCAAAGCGAATCCCGGCAAGCTCAATTTCAGCTCGCCCGGCAACGGCTCGACCGGCCATCTGGCGGGCGAGCAGCTGAAAGCGCTGGCCGGCATCGACCTTGTGCACATTCCCTACAAGGGCAGCAACCAGAGCCTGCTCGATGTGGTCGCCGGACAGGTGCAGATGACCTTCGAGAACCTGCCGGTGGCGTTGCCGCAGGTGAAAGCCGGCAAGGTGCGCCTGCTGGCCGTGGGTTCACCGAAGCGCTCGTCCCAGGTGCCGGACGTGCCCACGGTGGCCGAGACCCTTCCCGGCTATGAGTCCACCACCGCCGCCGGCGTTCTGACCACGGCCAAGGCCCCGCCTGCCATCATTGCGCAGCTCAACCGCGAACTGGTGAAGATCATCAAGAGCGCACCCTTCCAGGACAAGCTGAAGGCCGACGGCTGGGAGATCATCGGCGGCACCCCCGAGCAGTACGCCACGCAACTGCGCCAGGAATCGGCGCTGATCGCGAAGATCGCCAAGGCGGCGAACATTACACTGGATTGATATCGCCACCTGGCGGCAGTCATCGAACACACAGGAGAATCCGCAATGCGCATCTGGCACCAGAGCTTCACCGTCCTGCAGGACCTTCCGGCCTATGTCGCCGGACTCAAGGAGCGCATCGGCAAGGTCGTGCGTCCCGGCACCGAAGTCGTGCTGCACGGACAGATCCCCGGCACCTACAACACCAACTATCCCGGCACCGACCTCGCCTACGGCGCCATCTACTGGATGCATGGCCTGCAGTGGATCGTGGCTGCACGCGAGGCGGAGCAGCAGGGCTTCGATGCCATGGTGCTGGCCAGCATTGCCGGCCCCATGGCCACCGAGATCCGCACCATTGTCGACATTCCCGTCGTAGGCTATGGCGAGGCGGCCTTCAACCTCGCCGGCCTGTACGGCAACCGCGCCGGCATGCTGTTCTTCATCAAGGAGCGCCTCGACTTCTGGCCCAAGCAGGTCGCGGCCTGGGGCATGGCCGACCGCTTCGCCGGCATCGAGCACGCCGGGGTATCCTTCCAGGACGTGCTCACCGGTTACACCGACGCCTCCAAACGGGACGGCATCATCAACCGCATCATCGAGAACGGCGAGAAGCTGGTGCGCGAGACCGGCGCCGACGTGATCATCCCCGGCGAGATGCCGCTCAACCTGCTCCTCTCAACGGCAGGTGTCACGCAGATCGCCGGTGCCACCGTCATCGACGGCATCACCACCACCTTCAAGTTCGCCGAGATGCTGGTGGACCTGAAACAGCTCTCCGGCATGAAGCCCAGCAACCACGGCTGGTACCACGCCTCCCCCGATCGCAACCGCTTCGAGCAGGTGCTGGACTTCTACGGGGTAAAGGAACTCGGCAAGCGGATTCCCTCGGCCTGAGCACGGCAACGGGGATCGGAGGCCACGGCCAGCGCACGGCAGGCCGTCGGGATAATATGGTGCACCAAGGCGCCTCGAATCGAGGCGCTGGCGCCCACACTGGAGGAGGATGAACATGAAATCATTCAATAGTCGCATCCTGTCCGCCCTGGTTCCCGCGGCAATCGGTCTTACTACGACTCTGACTGTAGCAACGGCACATGCGCAATCGGACTACCCGAACAAGACGGTCACGATCGTGATCCCCACCGCGGGGACCGGCATCGAAAACGATGTGCGCTTCTTCATCCAGAGCATCGAGACCACGAATCCGGGCGTGCACTTCATCATGGAGCCGCGTCCGGGCGCAGCAAGCACCATCGGCTCCGCGTATGTCGCCAAGGCCAAACCCGACGGTTACACACTGCTCGCCCCGAATACCGCACTGACGATCGCATCAGCGGTGTACCCGGACCTCCCCTATGACGTCACGAAGGACTTCACGCCCATCACGCTGCTGATGCAGAAAGCCTACCTGCTGCTGGTCAACGCAAACACGCCCTTCAAGTCGGTGAAGGAATATCTCGACTTCGCCCGGGCAAATCCGAACAAGCTGAATTTCTCCACCAGCGGCGCGGGATCATCGACCCACCTGCCCGGCGCCATGCTGCACTACGTCACGAAGACCGAGGTGACCTTCGTGCACTACAAGCGCTCGGCCGACCGGGTCCTTGACCTGGTGACAGGGCGCGTGGATGCCGCCGTCGGCACCTACGCCACCATGCTGCCGAACATCAAGTCAGGCAAGGTACGCCCGCTGGCCGTGACCACCAGCAAGCGCATCGCCAGCGCGCCTGAGCTGCCGACCATCGCCGAAGCCGGCGTCCCCGGCTTTGAATACTCCAGCTGGACCGGCCTGCTCGGACCGGCAAAGATGCCGCCCGCGATCGTCGACAAGCTGAACAGGATATGGGCGGCCTCGCTGAAGGACCCGGTGGTGATCAAGAAGCTGGAGGCCGACGGCACGCTGCCGGTTGGCAGCTCGCCGGCGGAGTTCCAGAAGTTCATCGTCGCCGACGCCGCGCGCTGGAAGTCCCTGATCAACGACACCGGCATCAAGGTGCAGGAAGAGTAACGGGCCTGTACACGCCGGAATTCCGGCTGCGATATAAACGCCGCAGGTGATTTCGCTGCGGCGTTTTTGTTTCTGGTGCCACGCCTTTACCGGCAAGCCTCAGTGACCCCTCAGTGAGCCTTGTGCAGCGGCACCTCCTCACCCTCGGCCGAGATCCGGGTCTTCGGCCTGACGATCAATGCGATGCCCCCCAGCACGATCAGCATGGATGACATGCCCGCCAGTGCCGCGGGAGCACCGAATTTTTCGGCAAAGAAGCCGGTGACGGCCGTGCCCAGCGGCACCAGCCCGCGGTTCAACTGCAGCATGCTCAGCACCCGTCCGCGATAGTTGTCCTCGACCAGGCTCTGGATCAGGCCGTTGTTCGTGGAGTTGTAGAACACATTCGCCGCACCGGCGAAGAACAGGAAGATCAGCGCGGACACCAGCGAGCTGCTGAACGAGAACAGGATCAGCGACAGCCCGAACACCATGATGCCGGCGATCATGAGTCCGATGCGTGGCCCGGTGCGGCGGCCGGCCACCGCAAGCGCCCCCGTCACCGATCCGACGGAAGCCACGGAGGTCAGCAGTCCCAGGCCCATCGGGCCGATATTCAGCACGCTGTGGGCGAATACCGCCAGCATGGTGATGTAGGGCTGCCCGAACAGCATCGGCACGATCGCCAGCACCACCAGGAAAAAAATGGTCTCGTGGCCGCGGATGTAGCGGAAGCCGTCCGCCATCTCCCGCAGCGCGCCACCGCGCTTTTTCAGGGTACCCACATCGGGCAACATGCGCAGCGTGTTGAGGATGGCGAGGAAGGTGAGGCCGTTCAGGTAGAACAGCCAGTCGATGCCCAGAAATGCAATCAGCACGCCGCCCAGCGACGGCCCCAGCACGCGGGTGAGGTGGATGGTCGCCGAATTCAGCGCGATGGCATTGGCCAGGTCCGCTCGCGGCACCAGGTCGGAAATCATGGACTGGCGTGCCGGCATGTTGAAGGACATGATCGTGCCGCGCAATGCCGCAATCACATAGATCTGCCACAGCACCACGTGCCCGGTCGTCACCAGTGCGCCGAGCAGGAAGGCGAGCACCATGGCCGAGCTTTGCGTGATCATGAGGATGCGGCGCCGCTCCCACTTGTCCGCGGCAACCCCGCCCAGCGGCGTGAAGAACAGCACCGGAATCGCACGGCACAGGTTCACGAGGCCAAGGCTGAGCGGTGAATGGGTCAACTCCAGCACCAGCCAGTTGAGTGCAATCTGGTCCATCCAGTCACCGGAGTTGGACACGATGGTGCCGATCCACAGCAGCTGGAAATTGCGGTGTCGCAGCGAGGTGAAGGTGCGCTTGAAGGTGCTGGCGGTACTCATGCCTTCATCCGCAAGGGCATGTCACCTGCCAGCGTGCCGGGATCATCAACCGATTCGTTCATGCGCCATCCAGAGGGGGGCAACGTCGCATCTGTGTGCCGACATCGTTTGATCGCCGCAGTGCAACAACCGGCAATTTGCCCTGCCTCTTCACAGAACCCAAGCACGGCCATTGGTTCCTGAGGCCGGCTTGCGAACGGCTGACAACACCGGAACGCATGTCACTTGAAATTTCATCATGATCATATTCATGGCGTCAGATCGCTATTGGAGACACTTTTTATTCAGAACTGATTATTTTACGATTCCGGGATCGGCATTGAAGAGCATATGGACCGCCGCGCTGCGACGACGGCGGAATCTTTTCATGGTGTGCCCCGATGATAACCCAGCAGGCTCCCCTGCCGGCGCGCCGGCACAACAAGGAGATGAGAAAATGGCGTCTCTTCCATCTGACCCGCGAAATGCCCATGAACATCGCGCCATTGCCTTCTGCCTCGACGCTCCTGCCACCTGCCAACGCCTGTGATTGCCATGCGCACATCATGGGACCGTTCGACCGCTTCCCGCTGCCGAACAATCCCGGCTACCTGCCGCCGCTCGCCCCCGCGGAAAATTTCGTGAAGCTGCTCGATACGCTTCGCTTCGGCCGCGGCGTGGTGGTGCAATCCTCCTCGCACGGCCGCGATCCCCGCGTGCTGCTCGATGCACTTGCGCGCTTTCCATCGCGCCTGCGCGGCGTGGCGCTGGCTGACAACAGCGTGAGCGATGCCGACCTCGAGGCCATGAACGCGGGCGGCGTGCGCGGCCTCAGATTCACCGGCATGCCCTATACCGGCAGCACTGCCAGCGGACACTCAGGCAGCGTGCCGATCTGGGAGCTGTTCGAGATGGCACCGCGGCTCAAGGCGCTGGGCTGGCACGCCCAACTCTGGATGCACTGCGACCAGTTGTCCGAACTCGCGCCACGACTGACCAGGCTGGGCATTCCGCTGGTACTTGATCACATGGGCCGCTTCGATACTGCAAGCGGGCTGCAACACCCCGGCTTTCAGAATCTGCTCGCGCTGCTGCGTGCAGAGGCCGTGTGGATCAAGATGGTTCCGCAGCGCAACTCCGAGCAGCCACCGGACTATGCCGACGTGCGGCCTTTCCAGGCAGCGCTGATCGAAGCCAACGCCGACCGCCTCGTGTGGGCCAGCGACTGGCCGCACACGAACATGGGCAAGCACGCCCCCGATGCCGGACACCTGCTTGACCTGTTTGGCGAATGGGTGAGTGATGCGTCGCTCAGGACAAGAATACTGGCGACCAATCCGGCGAAGCTTTACGGCTTCAAAAACTAGATCGACGAATCGCCGCGCTTGAAGCGATCAAGACTGCGACGTTCGCGCTTGGTGGGCCGCCCCTGCCCCTGGGCGAGCGGTTTCGGGCCGGCATGGCGCATGGCGATGTGCTCCTCGCGCTTCTTCTTGCTTTCCGCACTTTCGCTGTAGAGCAGCACCGCCTCGCTGGCCGGGCCGCGGCGAATGGACAGGCCGCGCACTGCAACCGTCCATTCCAATTCACCCGCACGGATCTGGACCTCGTCGCCCGGCTTTACTTCCCTGGAAGGCTTGACCCGTTCGCCGCTCAGCCGCGCCTTGCCGCCCTCCACCGCTTCGGCGGCAATGCTGCGCGTCTTGTAGAAACGCGCCACCCACAGCCATTTGTCGATGCGCAGTTTTCCGAGCGGGTCGCTCATTTTTGAATTCGCCCTTCGACAGCCCTGTCCTGAGCAAAGTCGAAGGGCTCAGGGCGAACGATACCGGCGATGAGTTGATTCCGTTCGTGGTGAGCCTGTCGAACCATGAATGGAATCAACTCACGAGTTACGAGCTGCACGACAACGCCGAGCAGCCAGCCTTGTGGCGCGCCCATTCCGGGCGGCGCTCCGCCAGTTCATCGTGCGCCGGCTGATCGTCGTAGGGATTGCGCAACACCACCATGAGGCGCGCCAGCACGGAGTCGTCGCCCTTGGCAAGCGCATCGATGGCCTGCTGTGCAAGGTAATTGCGCGCCACATATTTCGGATTGACACTGTTCATGCGTGCACGGTGCGCCTCCGCCGTTGCGCCATCACGGCGCACTCGGGTGACGTAACGCCGCAGCCATGCGGCGAGCTTCGCGCGCGGCTCCGCTGAAAACGCCTCATCGGAATAGAAGGACCGGCGCAGCACATTCACCAGTGCCGCATCATCCATCGTGTCCGCAGCGCCATCCAGCGGCACATCTGCCAGCAGCCGGTAGAACAGCGTCATGTCGGTTTCCGTCTGCCCGAGCACTTCGAACAGGCCGCCCACCAGTTCGTCGTCCCCCTCATCACCGATGAACTGGAGGCCCAGCTTGTCTGCGAGCATGCGCGCCGAGCCCTGCTCGAAGGTCTCGCCGAATATCCGGATGCCTTCTTCCAGCACCTTGATGTCCGGCACCAGCGGCACCAGGGCATTGGCGAGCTGGACCAGATTCCACTGCGCAACGCTTGGCTGGTTGCCATAGCAGTAACGCCGCCCCGGCAGGTCGGTGGTATTCGGCGTCCACTGCGGATCGTAGCCTTCCAGCCAGCCATAGGGACCGTAGTCGATGGTGAGCCCGAGGATGGACATGTTGTCGGTGTTCATCACGCCATGCACGAATCCTACGCGCATCCATTCGACCATCAGGGCCGCGGTGCGGCGGCAGATTTCGGCAAACCACTGCCCGTACACGGCTTCGGATGGCGCACCAAGTTCGGCGAAATGGCGCGTGATGACGTAATCGGCCAGGCGCCTGAGGACATCGTGCTCCTTGTGCGCGGCAAGGATCTCGAAATTGCCGAAGCGCACGAATGACGGCGCCACGCGGCACACCACTGCGCCGGGCTCGGGCGCGGGATTGCCGTCGTAGAACATGTCGCGCACCACCTCTTCGCCGGTGGCGGCAAGGCTCAGCGCGCGCGTGGTCGGGATGCCCAGGTGGAACATGGCTTCGCTGCACAGGAATTCGCGCAACGAGGAACGCAGCACCGCGCGGCCATCTGCGGTGCGTGAGTACGGCGTCTTGCCAGCGCCCTTCAACTGCAGTTCATGGCGCCAGCCGCCGGGCGCGACCAGTTCGCCGAGCGTGATCGCCCTCCCGTCGCCCAGTTGCCCGGCCCAGTGGCCGAACTGATGCCCGCCGTAACGGGCTGCATAGGGCTTCATCCCGGGCAGGGCGCAATTGCCAGCCAGCACGCTGGCCTCGAGGCCCTTCTGCGACTTCGGCAGCGCCACGCCGAGCACGCGGGCCATGTCATCGGACCAGGCCAGCAGCAGCGGCTTGGTCACCGGTGTGGGATCGACCCGCGTATAGCAGGCATTGCGCACCTGGCGCGGAACATTGTCCGTCACCGGATCGCCGGGCAATTCATCGACGAAGCGGCTCTCGTACACGGCATCGCACAGTCCGGGCGACGCTTTAGTCGCCGCCAGCGCAATCTGCACAACCTTTTGTTTGGGAGATGGGGAAGTCATCGTCATCGAGCCCAGGCAAATAAAGCCAGATTATCCTCGTTTCTAGGCAATTAGACCGGCGAACCACGGGAATAAGTTCCGAAAAGGCGCGGCAATCATGCATGGAATTAGATTATCTGAAATCTGCCGACGCGCTCCATTCAGGGCGGAAAATGATACTCTGCCGCGCATGCCACGCCTCAGTCACCTACGTGAAATCTATCGCGAAATACAAGGTCGCCTATGGGTCCGTATTGCGCTAGGTGCATGGGCCCTTGCAGGAGCTTACGATTTAACACTTTCGCAGTTCGTTCCAGAGCAATACACGCGTGGCCTCCCCAAAACATGGCAATTAATTGATCTAATTCGATCATGGATTCCTTGGTGGGGATGGCTCTTATTACTAACAACAATTTTAATTATCGCTCTATTAGAGCGCGACTACCGACGTGCATATTCACCACAAGCAAAGCAGCAAGAGTTCACTTCTGCAGAAAATGCAGCCCGTAAAGCAATTAACGAACTAAGCGAAAAAGGAAATCTATGGGGAGAGGTGGCAAAAAGATGGATTTCAAAAGCAAGTTCAGTAGACGATCAAATTGCTGAGGTTGCACGAATGCTCGCGGTCGACGTCACGCCGTATGGGAAGCCACCACTACAATCAAAGATGCTCCCAATAGAGAAATTTGAATGGCAAATGGGAAAACTCACTGATCGTGGTTCAACTCTTCGAAAAAGACACAACCAGGCAATCATTGCATCCGAAGTTGCATTTAAGTCCGATGACTTAGAAAAAATACTGGAAGAACACAGAAATCACTATGCCAACAACAAAATAGCGTTAGCCGAGTTGACGTCTGTCACCATACCCAATGAAGAAGCGAAAATTGAAGCGGGTTTTATGCAGGCAACTTATGAGAAAAATAAGGATGACAAGGGATCAGCAGTATTACGCCTAGCTCAACTACGAACCGAAGGCGTAGTAATAAGAAACGAGGCCCAAAGCGGGCAAGTGGATGATCAAAATTTCCAAGAATGGTCAGGGAGAGCTGACAAATGGCGGCGTGATGTCATTGACGTTATTCGGCACGTAAACCGGGCCGATTCTGAATGGTTTAGTACTCTTGACGTTGTTCCTCCCGCTAGAGTTTCCGCTCCGATAAGGGTGGGTCTAAACAATGTCTCTGAGGCAACAAACTTCGTCAGGATTTATAACCAGCATGACTATCGATTGGTGCGAATCGAAGAATTACTTTTAAAGTACAGAACAGAAAAATATTAATAATAAAATTATTTGAATATTTTTTAATAACCATGTGTGAAACAAAACTATGAAGACAGTTAACTTCGTGGAAGATTGGGAACAGATTCAGGCGGAATACGCCGCTCTTGGCGACGGTCTGCCGCTGGTGCCGCCGACGCCACAACGGGTGGAGCGGATGCTCGCAGGATTCGATGCCGACGCGCTGGTTGCCACGCTGGCGCCCTGCTTTGGCGAGGCCACCTGGCGCAGCATCGCCGAAAACGCCGTGATGGCCGGCTGCCTGCCCGGGTACCTGCCCGTGATCGCAGCCGCGGTGGCCGCCGTCGCAGAAAGCGAATTCAACCTGCTCGGCATCCAGACCACCACCGGCAATGCCGCGCCGATGATCATCGTCAACGGCCCGATCGCCACCGCCATCAGCATGAATTCCGGCGCCAATGCGCTCGGCCCCGGCAATCGCGCCAACGCCACGATCGGCCGCGCGCTGCGCCTCGTGCTTCAGAACGTCGGCGGTGCAAAACCCGGGGAGATGGACATGGCCACACTGGGACAGCCGGGGAAATACACGTTCTGCCTGTCGGAGAACGAGGCGCAGAGTCCGTGGCCTGCGCTGCACACAGACCGGGGCTTTGCGAAGGAGCAGAGCGTGGTAACGGTAGTCGGCGCCGAGGGCCTCATCGAGGTGGTTGACTCGGTCAGCACCGCACCGGAAGACCTGATCCGCACCTACGCGAATTCCATGCTGTTCGCGGGCAGCGTCGGGACTTCGGGGTTGGTGGGCGCGGGCGAACCACTGCTGCTCATGCCGCCGGACCACGCCGATCTGTTCAATCGTGCTGGCTGGTCGAAGCCGGATATCAAGGCGGCGCTGCATCGCGAAGCGGAAATGCCGCTGGATCGCCTCTCGCCCGCCGTCGCGGCGCGCATTGCCGATGCACGCACTGCAGCAGGCGAGGACAACACGGCCCCGATCCGCATCGCCCGCGACCCGGCCGATATCCTCATCATCGTGGCAGGCGGCAGCGGCGTGAAGGCCGCCTACATCCCGACCTGGAGCGGCTCCCGCGCGGTGAGCCGCGCGCTCAGTTCGTAGCGGGAATTATTCGCCGACGATGCCCAGGTCGGTGATGAGCTTGCCCCAGATGGCGCGCTCCGACTGCAGGAAAGCCGCGAGCTGCTCGGGGGTGCCGCCGACAATGTCGAGTCCCTGCCTTTCCATCTGGGCGCGGAAAGACGGCTTGTTGATCGCCGTGTTGGCCGCCGCATTCATGCGCGTGACGATGTCCTGCGGCAGCTTCGCCGGCGCCATCAGCGACCAGAACGTATAGGTGGTGAAACCGTTCAGCCCGGCCTCTGAAAACGTCGGCACATCAGGCAGTGCCGGCACGCGCTTGTCGGATGAAATCGCGAGGATGCGCAGCTTGCCGGCGCGGACCTGCTCGGAAAGTTGCAGCGGATGGCCGAAGGTGAGGTGTATCTGGCCCGACAGCAGGTCAGTCAGCGCCGGCCCCGTTCCCTTGTACGGCACGTGCACAAGCTGGATGCCCGCCATGTGCTCGAACAGTTCTCCTGCCAGGTGGCTGCCCGTGCCAATGCCCGCGCTGCTGTAATTCAGGCTGTCGGGTTTTGATTTCGCCAGCGCGATGAATTCGCGCAGTGTCCTGGCTGGCACCTGCGGATTGACGTACATCGCCAGGCCGTTGCGCGTGAGGTTCACCACCGGCGTGAAATCCTTCACCGGGTCATAGGACAGCGCCTTGCCGGCGTTCTTTGCAAGGAAGGGTGCAGACACCATGCTGCCGGCGGCGCCGAACAGGAAGGAATAGCCATCAGCGGGCGAGCGGGCCACCGATTCGGAGCCAAGGGCACCACCGGCGCCGGGTTTGTAGTCGATGAGCACCGGCTGCCCGAGCTCCGGGGAGAGCAGGTCCACAATGGGCCGGGTGACCACATCGCCAATGCCGCCCGCGGCAAACGGCATGACGATGCGCACCGGTTTGGTCGGCCAGTTCTGCGCCAGGGTCGATGGCGACGCCAATACAATTGCGGCACCGGCTAGCGCATACAGGGCTTTACGGACTCTGGACATTGCTCCTCCCTTGTTTCGCGAACTGCGCTCGAAACCGTCATTCCGGACGCGCAAGGCACGAGCCGGAATCCAGCGGCTTTTCACGATTGAAGCAAAGTCACTGGATTCCCGCTTTCGCGGGAACGACGTCCGTGAACCCTGTCGTTTTTCAAAGGCAGCCCATTCATTACGGGTCTTGTTCCGCCCCACCCCGTCCTACTTGAAATCCTCCGGCGTCCACGGCGTGCCATCGGGCTTCAGCACGGGCTTGGTCACCGAGCGGGTCGAACCGAAGCTCGGCACATACATGGAATGCTTGCCCGTGCCTCCGGCCACCACCACCATCACATCCTCCCAGCGCTGCGCCAGCGGCACCATGGCATCGCTCGGGTGCCGGTCCTTGAAGCGCTTGGGCAGGTAGCGCGTCAACCGGCGCTCGATCTGCTCATGGGAAAAATACGTGAGGGGAATGCGCGCCTCCTCGTAGATCGCGCGCTTGACGTCATCCTTGGAGAACCCCTCCTTGGCAATCGTCCCGGCATGCTCGGGCCCGAGGATCAGCATGGGCTCACCGGGATGGTTGACGTTATTCTGCCCCGTCTCGGTGATGGTATGGAAGCACATGAGCAGCACACCGCCCGCAGTGGTGCTGTCGTGGTCATTGATGTTGTGCGGCGCCTCGCTGCCCGTCATCGTCACCGTCGTCACGCCGGCGCCGAAGCCGCGGTCTGCCGCCAGCGACGGCCACGGACTCTGCGCCTCATTCTCGGCGATGCAATAGGTGTACTTGCCCGGATGTCCCATCGTGGCCTTGTCCATCTCCACCGGCTTGGCACCGCCGATGTTGAGCAGGATGAGGCGGATGGCGCGTCCGACCACGCCGTTGGCCCATGGACCTGGCCCGAACAGGCCGCTGCCCGAGTGGATGCCCATTGTTGCAGCCAGCGGACCGTTGACGATCATCAGCGGCGCCACGCAGTGAGTCGTGCCCTGGATGCCGTAGAGGTTGAACTGCTCCTCGGCCATGGCCTGCACCGCGGCAATCAGCAACGGCATGTGATACGGCCTTGCACCGGCCATGACGGCGTTGGCAGCGATGAGCTCCACGGTGGCCACGCCCATTTTCGGCGCCAGCGTTGCCACCACATGGTTGGCGGGGAAACCGGAACCGCGCACCATGGCGGCCACGCGCTCCTCGGTGGGCGGCATGGCAAGCATGCCGTCGCCCCAGCCCTGGTCCATGAAGAACTGCTGCAGGTCGGCCCACTCGTCCTTGACGTCAACCTCCACCCACAGGCTCCTGGCGAGCTTTGATTCAACCTGTGCCTTGGGCAACGGGGTGGTCAGCTTGGCGACGATCTCATCGAACACCGCATCGACCTTGGCAAGGACCTGCGGCACCGGCAGCCCGCCCAGCGGATGCGGCATGATGGCCGTCTGCATGTTCGGCAGGCCAAAAACCTTGGACTGGTTGCGGGCGAGCGCAGTGAAAGGCGCAGTCATCAACAGCACCGCAGGAAGACCCAGCTTCTCTGCTTCAACGGAGTCGTGGACACTCCACGACGTGCAGGACCCTCAATCCCCGAAGCCGGTAATGACGACGTCGCAATTGAGTTTCAGCGCCTGCATCATTTCCGGGGTGGCCGGCACCGAAGCCGCCGTCTTGGAAACGTAGAAACTCTGCGCACCGGGAAAACGCTCGCGCAGGCGCTGGTCAAGATGCGCCATCACCTTGTCGGCGGGCGGCTTGGTATTGTCGAGGAAGCCGATGCGCAGTCCCGACAGCGACTCTGGCCGCGACACGGGTTTGACGCTGCTGGGCGGAAGGGATTGCGCTTCAGGTGAACACAGTTTCATGATGCTTCCTCCAATGGGCTTGCTGCGCCGAGTGCCTGCCGTTATTTTTTCGCGCGAGATTGCGCGTCATCGTCATTGCGATATTACCTTTTTTCACCACCCGCCTGCTCGCAGGAATGAATGCAACTCAATCCGGCAATTGAACATGCTGGGCGCCGATTTCGGACACCCGGTTGCAGGCGATCTGCGCCATGGTCCGGCTGATCTCGTCCGCGTAGATGTCCAGGGCCCGCTTCGCGCCGGCCTGTCCCGCAGCGGCAGTTCCGTAAAGCGTGCTGCGACCGATCAGGACCATCTTTGCCCCCAGCGCCAGCGCCTTCACCACGTCGCTGCCCCGGCGCACGCCACTGTCAAAGATGACGGTGGTGCGGTCACCAACGGCCTTGACAATATCAGGTAGCACATCAATGGGAGCAGGCGCGCCATCGCAATTGCGTCCGCCGTGGTTGGAAACAATGACACCGTCAGCGCCGTACTCCAGCGACTTGGAGGCATCGTCCGGATGCAACAGACCCTTGACCAGCAGCTTGCCGGGCCAGATGTCGCGCAGCGCCTTGAGGTCATCCCAGTTGAGTGAATCGCTGCGGGTGTCCTTGTTGCCGCCGTATGCCGTGGTGATCTTGCCCTTCAATTCCTCGGGGAAATTCACGCGCGTGGGCATGCCGCCGTTGGCAAGGTATCGGCACAGCGTGCCAAACAGCCAGCGCGGGTGCATCAGCACATCCGTGGTGTTCTTGCTGTTGTAAGTGAAGGGCACCGAATAACCATTGCGGCGGTTGTATTCACGGTTGCCGGCGACCGCACCATCCACCGTGACCAGCAGTGCCTCGAAGCCTGCGGCAGAGGCGCGCTTCACCAACTGGTGTGAAAGCTTGCGATCAGCCCACATGTAGAGCTGCATCCACAAGGTACCGCCGACTTCGCCGGCAATCTTTTCCATGCTGGTAATGGAGCCGGTGGCAAGTGAAAAGGGAATGCCGGCGGCCTTGGCGGCGCGCGCCAGTTCCAGCTCGCCCTGATACCACATCATTCCCGCTGCGCCCGTTGGTGCAATGCCAATGGGCATCCTGTGCGTCTTGCCGAACAGGTTCGTGTCGAGCTTGCGGCCCGAAACATCGACCAGCATGCGCGGCCGCAGCCGGATGCGCTCGAAGGCCTCGCGATTGTTGCGCAGCGCCACTTCATCCTCGGTGCCGCGGTCCACGAACTCGAACAACCATTTCGGAATGCGGCGCTTGGCCATGTCGCGCAGGTCGAAAATATTCTGCGCATCGCTGACGTCGGGGTAGAACATTCCTCTCTCCTTTGTCCGTTGCCTTATTGTTCTGGCCAGTTGCGCACCGGCGGATTTTTTGATTGCGCCGCTATTTTCGCTCAAGCACGGCTTTCCTGCCTGTTGACGACGGGTTGACAGCCATCTTTGACGCGGTTCAAATGCGCCCCATGAGCGCAATCGCCCCGGCTTCCCCCGCACCGGACACCATTCCTGCCATACCCCGTTCTTTCCGTGAGGTCTGGATCGTGTGCTTCGGCCACGCATTGACTCACTGGTATCCGGCGACCTTCTACCTGCTGCTGCCGCTGATCGGCAAGGAACTGGACCTGTCCTACAGCCAGATCGGCCTGGTGATGACCTGCCAGGCCGTGGCCGGCGCCATCTCCAACATTCCCGGCGGCATGTTCGTCGACACCGTGGGACGCAAGGGCCTGCTGATGGGCCTTGCCCTGTTCTGGATCGGTCTTCCCTACCTGATGATCGGCTTCACCCACGACTACATGCTGCTGCTCCTGTGCGTCTCGCTGGTCGGCATTGGCAACAATTTGTGGCACCCCTCGGCCATTCCGTCGCTGGCGGCGCGCTTCCCCGAGCGCAAGGGATTCGTGCTGTCGCTGCATTCCATGGCCGGCAATTTCGGCGACGCCCTGGCGCCCGTGGTGATGGGCGCGCTGCTGGCCACGCTGACCTGGCGCCAGATCGTGATCTGGAACGTGACACCCGGCCTGGTGATGTCAGTGCTCATCCTGGTGTCACTGGGTGCGGTCGGTTTTTCCAATGGCGATCATGCGAAGAAGCGCGAGGGTTCCTTCGCCTCCGGCCTGCGCGAAGTCCTTGCCAACCGCAGGGTCGCGATCATGCTGCTCAGCTCTTTCTTCCGCTCCATGACGCAGAGCAGCCTGCTGGTGTTCCTGCCGGTATTCCTGGCCTATGAAATGCATTACTCCCCCTTCTGGGTGGGCATGTGCCTGTTCATGCTGCAGGCGGCGGGCTTCGCAGCCGCTCCTGTGGCCGGTCACCTCTCCGACCGCATGGGCTATCGACGGATAGTTCTCTCCAGCATGGCCATGACGGCCGTCGTGCTGGTATTCATGGCCGTGGCGGGACGCTCACCTGCCTTCGTATTCTTCATCGCGCTCTTGGGCTTCTTCCTTTACGCCACGCGCGGCGTGATGCAGGCATGGCTGCTCGACATGACGCCGCCGGCCATGGCGGGGACGAGCATCGGCATGCTGTTCGGCACCTTCGCACTCGGCGGTTCGGTCGGTCCGCTGCTGGGTGGCATCCTGGCCGACGCCTACGGACTGATGGCCACCTTCTACTTCCTCGCGGGCACCATCGTCATTGCCAATTTCTTCATCTTCCTGATTCCGCCTTCGCCCGCGAAAGCCGCTGCTTCCGAATAAAGGCAGCGCGCTTTGCAGACGAGGCGGCAGGGAAGACAGCACTGAGTGCGTTCAGGTTCAGGCCATGAAACCGGACTGCGCGGCACCAGATCGGCAAAAGCTGTATACAATAAATTTCAGCAGCAAATGAAGTTCCATTAAAAAAATACGGCCCCAAAACAGGCGCAACACCGCCCGGCCGGCCGAGCGCACCGCTCGCGAAAATCAAGGAGAGAATCGTGGAGGAACCATCCGGAGTCCGGGTTGAGGTCAGGGATCACATCGCCGTCGTCACGTTTGACCGACCGCCCGTCAACGCCACTTCCAGGGCCATGGTGCTGGCCACCCAGCAGGCCTTCGACAGCTTCAACAACAATCCCGACGTGCGGGTGGCGATACTGACTGGCGCGGGCAAGACCTTCTGCGCCGGCGCCGACATCAAGAAGCGTTCATCGGACCTGGAAAGCGGTGACGTCCTTCAGCCGGGCGCGCATTCAGCGCATTCACGTGCCGGACGCGAAGGCTTCAACTGCATACTGGATTGCGACGTTCCCGTCATCGGTGCGCTCAACGGCCCCGCCATCGGCGCCGGCCTCGCCTTCCTTGCCTCCTGCGACTACATCATTGCCGCTGACACCGCCTTTGTCGCGCTGGGCGAAATCAATGTCGGACTGCTGGGCGGCGGGCGCCATGCACAACGCATCTTCGGCACCTTCGGCGCACGTCGCATGATGTACACGGGTGATCGAATTCCCGCCGCCGAGATGTACCGCCGCGGACTGGTGGAGAAGCTCGTACCTGCAGACAAGCTGATGGAAGAGGCCATGGCCATGGCCCGCACAGTCGCCGAGAAGAGCCCGATCGCCATCAAGCTGGCCAAGCGCGCCATGAACGCCATCGAGTTCATGACGCTGCGCGACGGCTACCGGTTCGAGCAGACCATGACTGCGGAATTGACGCACACCGAGGACGCCAAGGAAGCGGCGGCAGCCTTCGTCCAGAAGCGCAAGCCGAACTTCAAGGGGAGGTAGGCGGTGAACGACAAGCAAGCTTCAGCCCCGACACAGCCACTCAGCCATGTGCGGGTGCTTGACCTCAGCCGCGTACTCGCCGGACCATGGGCCACGCAGAATCTTGCCGACCTCGGCGCTGAGGTCATCAAGGTCGAGCGTCCCGGGTCGGGGGATGACACGCGCTCCTGGGGGCCTCCCTACCTGAAGGACGCCGAGGGAAAAACCACCACCGAGGCCGCCTATTTCCTGGGCATCAACCGGTCCAAGCGCTCGATCACCATCGACATCTCGCAGCCACGTGGTCAGGAATTGATACGCCGCATGGCGGAACAATCAGACGTCGTCGTCGAGAACTACAAGGTCGGCACGCTGGCAAGGTACGGGCTGGATTACGAGTCAATGCGCAAGATCAATCCGCGCATCATCTACTGCTCCATCACCGGATTCGGCCAGGACGGCCCCTATGCTGACCGGCCCGCCTATGACTTCCTGATCCAGGGCATGAGCGGGCTGATGAGCATCACCGGCGAGCGCGCTGATCGCCCCGGTGGAGGCCCCATGAAGGTCGGAATCCCCATCGCCGACCTGATGACCGGGCTGTACGCTGCGATCGCGATACTTGGCGCACTCAGCCATCGGGACAAGACCGGTGTCGGCCAGAACATCGACCTCGCCCTGCTCGACGTCCAGATCGCCGTCATGACCGGACGCAATCTGGGGTACTTCGTCACCGGCCAGATCCCACAGGCAAACGGCAACGAGCATCCCAATATCGTGCCCCAGACCGTGTTCCCCTGCCGCGACGGTCACCTCATTCTCGTCGTCGGCAACGACTCGCAGTTCGCCAAACTGTGCGAAGTGCTGGGCTGCCCGGACATGGCGGCCGATCCGCGCTTCGCCACCAATCCGCAGCGCGTGGTGAATCGCGACGAGCTCAATGCACGGGTCATCGAGCGTCTGATGTCAAACGACCGCGCCCACTGGATCACGCTGCTCGAAACCGCAGGCGTTCCTTGCGGACCGATCAACACCGTCGCGCAGGTGTTCGACGATCCCCAGGTGCGCCATCGCGGATTGAAAATGCACATGACCCACCCGCTCGCCGGCCAAGTTCCGCTGGTGGCCAATCCCATCAAGTACTCGGCCACACCCATCACGTATCGCAGTGCCCCGCCCACTCTGGGCCAGCATACCGATGCGATTCTCGGCGGCCTGGGTTTGCCCGCGGCTGAAATTGCAGAACTTCGTCAATTGAAAATCATTTGATCCGGAGGAAATCATGAACTGGCTGACACGTGCATCGCTGATGGCTGCATTGCTGACGAGCCCCTTGCCGGCGCTTGCGCAAAACGAGACTTTCCCGGGCAAGGCCTTCCGCTTCATCATTCCCTACCCGCCCGGCGGCATCACCGACACCGTTGGCCGCCTGGTGGGCAACAAGCTCAGCCAGGACTTGAGCCTTCCTGTCGTCATCGACAACAAGCCCGGTGCCGGAGGCAATATCGGCGCCGTCGCAGCAGCCAAATCAGCACCTGACGGATACACACTGTTCATGGGCTTTCCTGGAACCCATGGCATCAATGTCCACATGTACAAGGACATGGGATACGACCCGATCAAGGATTTCCAGCCGATTACGCTGCTGATCAAGTCGCCGATGGTCTTGCTGATCCATTCATCAGTACCGGCCAACAACCTGGCCGAATTCATCGCCTACGCCAAGGCCAATCCGGGAAAACTGGATTTCGGATCCTCCGGAACCGGCGGTGCATCGCATTTTGCGCTGGTGAGTTTCATGCTGGCCTCGGGTGTCAACATCACTCACGTTCCGTACAAGGGAACCGCCGGCGTGGAAACCGATGTGATGGCCGGAAGGCTCAGCGGCCATTTCGGTTCAGAGATCAGTTCCATGGGTGGCGTGAAGACCGGTGTGAAAAAGCCCCTGGCGGTCACCAGCCTGAAGCGGCTGAAGAACTGGCCCAATATCCCGGCGCTGTCGGAAACCTTCCCCGGCTTCGAGTACGGCACATGGCTCGGCGTTCTCACCCCGTCAGGTATAGCCCCTGCGCGCGTCGACCTGTTGAACAAGGCGCTGCGCAAGACGCTGGACGATCCGGAGGTGCTGCGACGCTTTGCCGAGAATGGCGTGGAGGCTGCCGGCGGAACGCCGAAGGAATTCGCCGACTTCATCGCCTCGGAAACCAGGAAATTCGCGCAGATCGTCAAGGTCTCCGGTGCGAAGCCGGAAGACTAGCCGCAGAACCGCATCCAGACCCGGACCGCTTCCGCCGGAGCAGGCTACTGCGCCAGCACCCGAGCAAGTTCCAGCAATCGCCGGTCAGCCGGCCGGGTCTTGCCGGCCACCTCGGCAAGCGGCGTGGTCATGATGTCCTCGCCGCGCAATCCAACCATGACGCCTGACACGCCGCGCGCCAGTTGATCCACCGCCGCGGCCGCCAGGCGGGTCGCCAGCACCCGGTCACGCGCCGTGGGGCTGCCGCCGCGCACCACATGCCCGAGCCGGGTGACGCGCAAATCGAAACCAATGCTGTCGTGGTGTTCCTTGATGTGCTGCACGATGGCATCCGTACCCTGGCGGGCCCCCTCCGCGACGACCACCAGCGCATGGCTCTTGCCACGACGATAGGCGGCCTGCAGCCGTTCAGCCACCTCGTGCGGCCCGACCTCGTTTTCCGGAATGACAATCACCTCTGCACCACCGGCGATGCCGGCCATCAGCGCGATATAACCGCAGTCGCGGCCCATGGTCTCTACCAGAAAGCCCCGCTGGTGCGACGAGCCGGTGGTGCGCAGGCGGTCGATCGCCTCCAGCGTGATGTTGACGGCAGTGTCCACGCCGATCGTGACATCGGTTCCGTACAGGTCGTTGTCTATCGTGGAGGGCACACCTGCGACCGCAATACCCGCCTCATGCAGGCTGTGCGAGCCGGTCTGCGTTCCGTTGCCGCCGACCACCACCAGTGCGTCCACGCCGCGCTCCTTCAGGCACGCCAGCGCGTGGGCATGCCCCGCCGGTTCGCGGAATTCCGGGCTGCGTGCGCTACCCAACATAGTGCCGCCGTTCTGGATGATGCCGCCCACATCGCGCGCACCGAGCTGAACCATCCGGCCGGAGATCAATCCGGCGTAACCGTTGCGGACCCCCAGCACTTCCCAACCCTGGGCCAGCGCCGCGCGGGTGGCGGCGCGTATTGCGGCATTCATGCCCGGCGCGTCTCCGCCGCTGGTGAGGATGGCCATGCGTTTGATTGTATTCATGGGCTGCAGTGTACCGGGAACCGCATCCGGCCAGACCGCTTCCGCTGCAAGCTCTCCTTAATATAGATTATTACTATCACATATATTGTGACAATCAATTTTACTAATTATTGGAATACGCTTACCCTGCACTCACCCCAATCTGAATCAACAAGGAGTAGCGCAATGCCTTACATCAACAGTGAAATCAAACCCTTCACCGCGCAGGCCTTCCACAACGGCGATTTTGTCACCGTGACCGAGAAGACCCTGAAGGGAAAATGGTCCGTGGTGTTTTTTTACCCCGCCGATTTCACCTTCGTCTGCCCGACCGAACTGGGCGATCTCGCCGACCAGTATCCGCAGTTCAAGAAGCTGGGCGTGGAGATCTATGCCGTATCCACCGACACGCACTTCACGCACAAGGCCTGGCATGACACCTCGGACACGATCAAGAAGATCCACTATCCGATGGTCGGCGACCCGACCGGTACCATTACCCGCAATTTCGGCGTGATGATCGAATCCGAAGGAATGGCTGATCGCGGCACTTTCGTGATCGACCCGGACGGCAAAATCCAGATCGTTGAAATCACCGCCGGTGGGATTGGCCGGGACGCAAGCGAACTGCTGCGCAAGGTCGAAGCTGCCCAGTATGTAGCCGCCAATCCGGGCGAAGTGTGCCCGGCAAAATGGACGCAGGGCGCAAAGACGCTGAAACCGTCACTGGATCTCGTCGGCAAGATCTAGCAGCACGTCTTTCCGGCTCTTCCTGCACCAGGAGCGGGGAGAGCCGGAGCAAGACAGATTCTTGCAGAAGACGCCGCTACGATCCCTTCAATTCAGCAGGCAGCCACGGCGTCCCGTCCGCTTTCAGAATCGGCCGCGTCACCGAGCGCGTCGCACCGAATGTCGGCACGAACATGGAATGCTTGCCCGGGCCGCCGGCCACGATGACCATCACATCCTCCCAGCGCTGCGCCACCGTTACCATCACGCCAGGTCCGCGGTTCTTGTAGCGGATGTCATGGCGCCGATACAGGCGGCGCTCGATGATTTCCGGAGAGAATCGCGTCAGCGGAATGCGCGCATCATCGTAGACCGCCTTCTTCATGTCATCCTTGGAGAAGCCGTCTGCTGCGATGGTCTGCGCGTGTTCCGGCCCGAGGACGAGCAGCGGCTCACCGGTGTAATACACCGTGTTCTGGCCGCTCTCGGCCATGGTGCCGCAGATCGTCGTGATCAGGCCGCCAGCGGAAGTGGCTTCATGGTCATTGATGTTGTGCGGCGCTTCAGCACCAACCACCGTGACTGCGCTGGTTTCGCCGCCGAATCCGCGCTCCACCCGGAGTGAAGGCCAGGCCACACTGGTTTCATCCTCGGCAATGCAATAGCTGAATTTTCCGGGGTGACCCATCGTGGCCTTGTCGATCTCGCCGGGGTGTGCGCCACCGATATTGATCAGAATGAGACGAATGGCGCGACCGATCACGCCATTCGCCCAGGGCCCCGGACCAAAGCAGCCGCTGCCGCTGTTGATGTTCAATGCCTGAGCCAGCGGTCCGCTGACAATCAGCAGCGGCGCGACGCAATGCGTGGTCGCCTGGCAGCCATAGAGGTTGAACTGCGGCTCCACCAGCGCCTGCACTGCAGCGACCAGCACCGGCATGTGCTGCGGTATGCAGCCTGCCATCACCGCGTTCGCGGCAATGAGTTCAACCGTGGCAACGCCCATTTTCGGCGCCATCACCCCGACAACCTGTTCGGCAGGCAGTCCGGCGCCTCTGACCATGGCGGCAACGCGCGCCTCGGTGGGCGGAACCAGCGGCAGGCCGTCGCCCCAGCCACGCGCCATGAATTCACGCTGCAATCCGCCCCATTCGTCAGCGGATTCAATTTCCACCCATTCGCTGGTGGTAATGATCTTGCCCTGCCCGGCCACCGCCGGCTTCAGCGGCGTGGTCAGCTTGGCAATGATTTCATCAAACTGCTTGTCCACCTTGGCGAGCACCGTGTCCAGCGGCGTTCCGCCCAGCGGATGCGGCAGCACGACAGTGGGCATGTCCGGCATGCCGAGGTTTTTTGCCTGGCCGCGGGCGAGCCCGGTGAACGAGGTGCTGATGAGCAGCACCGTGGGCAGACCGAGTTTTTCGGCTTCAATCGAGTCGTGGACACTCCACGACGTGCAAGACCCTCAATCGCCGAGGGCGTTGATGACAATATCGCAGTTGAGCCTCAGGCCCTGCATGATCTCGGGGGCGGCAGGCAACGATGCCACCTTCTTCGAGGTCGAAAAGATCTCGATTCCCGGGTGCTTTTCACGCAGGCGCTTGGTGATGTGCTGCATCATCTTGTCCACCGGGGCCTTGGTGTTGTCCAGGAGGCCGATGCGCAATCCTTCAAGCGACTTGGGCCGCGCGGCAAAGCCGATGGAGAGGGGGAGCGTGCGGCCTTCGGGTGAACAGAATTTCATGATGCAATCCTTATTGGCATGTTGGTGGCTTGCGCGCTGCGCGCTACTGCTTGTGCGCCGGCGCATTCATTCCTCAAGCCGCAGTTTCCACCGAAACCGCCGTACTCCGCAAGTTTTGTTCGCTTTTGTTCTTCATGGCGGCTGCTGACGAACCATCCGGTCCGGTGGCATGATGACGGCACAAATCGTCCCGGACGTGCACAGGTCTTGCGCCATGGCAAACCGGGCACCAGAAGACAACAGGAGGGATTCATGAGCACTGTCGAAAAAATCCGTGCACAGTTGAAACATCCCATCGTCGATGGCGATGGCCACTGGGTCGAAACCCTGACCGTGCATCTGGATTACATCAGGGATGTCGCCGGCCAGAAGATGGCCGATGACTACGCGCAATACTGCAGCAGCCACGCCCGCTGGTACGAGGCCACCGACGCCGAGCGCAAACATCAGCGCATGCGGCGCGCCACCTGGTGGCTCTCACCCACCGATACCTATGACCGGGCCACGATCATGATGCCCAATCTGCTCCGCACGCGCATGGACGAGTTGGGCATCGACTTCGCAACCATGTATTCCTCCATCGGCCTGAATTTCCACCGCATCCGCTCCGAGGACATGAGAAAGGCCGTGGTGCGCGCCTACAACATCATGGCGCGCGACTTCTTCGCCGGTCATGAGGAGCGCATGACGCCGGTCGCCTGCATCGCGCCAATCACGCCGCAGGAAGGCATCGACGAGCTGAATTTCATCAAGAAGGAACTCAAGTTGAAGGCAGTGATGATGGTCGGCGCCTTCCCGCGCGTCATCCCCGCCTTCGCCGGGCAGGCCAAATCCCAGTCCGTCGATTTCCGCATGAAGCCAAACGACCTGCCCTATTACATCGAGGCACTGGGCCTGGACAACGAATACGACTACGACCCGTTGTGGCAGGCCTTCAATGACCTTGGCATCGCGGTCACTGCCCATGGCGGCAGCCGTGACTGGGTGGACCGCATGTCATGGACAAACGACGTCTACAACCACATCGACCATTTTGCCAATGGCAACCACACCTTCTGCAAGGCCGTGTTCCTCGGCGGCGTGGTCACGCGTTTCCCGAAGCTGAACTTCGCCTTCCTCGAAGGCGGCATGGGCTGGGGAACCTCGCTCTGCTGCGACCTGCAGGGGCATTGGGAGAAGCGCAACTGGGCGGCCATGAAAAAAGCGCTCGACCCCAAGAACATGAACGAAGCCGAAATGAAGAAGCTGATCCTGCAGCACGGTGGCCCGAGGATGAAGGAAAACGCCGATGCGATCCTGAAGAGCATCGAGTGGAACAAGTACCAGGCCGACTCGAAATACCTGAGCGAGCGGGAAAAGGAGCATTACGACGACTTTGCCCACCTGGGGCCGATTTCCAGCAAGCGCGAAATCCGTGAACTCTACAGCCGCAACTTCTACTTCGGCTGCGAGGCGGACGATCCGACCACGATGTTCGCTTTTGACCCGCGCATGAAGACGCGGCTCAAGGCCATGTTCAGTTCGGACATCGGGCACTGGGACGTGCACCACATCAACGACGTGCTGCCCGAGGTGTACGAGGCGCTGGAGGACGGGCACCTCACCGAACAGGATTTCCGGGAGTTCACGTTCAGCAACGTGGTCGGCCTGCACGGCCGGATGAACCCGGACTTCTTCAAGGGCACGGTGGTGGAGAAAGAGGCCGGTGCGGAACTGGCGAAGCTGACCACTGCCGCACAGGGAAAGCCGGCGCGGACCGCCTGAACAACAAAGAATGGAACGGCGCGATCCGGCGGTTGCTAGAATGCAGGCATCGAAACGGGCCAGCCCCGCCATTCAACGAAACAATGAAAGGAAGCCGCCATGAACACCATGGGTAATCGCGACAAGCAGGGCCGGGAAAAGAAAAAACCGAAAGCACCGCCGAAGCCGGCAAAGTAAGACGGGCGGCCACAAAAGGCCGCTGCTCACTGCCGGCCCCGCCGCAATTCACCGGCGCTGCGTTCGGCGCAGCCTGCTGCAACTCACTCCTGCAGCGTGATCTTGTTGTCGTCGACGATCTTCTGCCAGCGCGCAGTCTCGGTGGCAATCTGCTGCCGGAACTGCGCGGGTGAACTGCCCACCGCCGTGCTGCCGTCGGCCTCCAGCGCCGCAATGACCTCCGGGATTTTCGCCACCCGGGCAAATCCATCACCCAGCTTGTTCACGATCACCGCGGGCGTGCCGCCCGGCGCGAGAAAGCCCACCCAGTTCGAGTAGTTGTAACCCGGGATGCCCTGCTCGGCGACAGTGGGCACATCGGGAAGCAGCCTGGCGCGCTTGTCGTTGAGGATGGCCAGCGGGCGAACCTTGCCGGTCTTGATCAGCGGCAGCGCCACGATCAGCGTGCCGGAGGCCACATCCACTCGCCCCGCCACCAGTTCCAGCAACAACGGCCCTGTGCCCTTGAAGGGAATGAAGGTCACGCTGCTGTTCGTCACCCCGTGCAGCCACGCCCCCGCAAGATGCGTGATGCTCCCCGTGCCGGTCGTTCCGTAGTTGATCCTGCCCGGATTCGCCCTGGCATAGGCGATGTACTCGGCAAAGGTCCTGGCCGGAAACGACACGGGCACCTGCAGCACCGAGGTGCGCTCACTCATTGCGGAGATCGGCGCAAAGTCCTTGACCACGTCGAAGGGCAGATCCTTGTAGAACGCCGGAAACACCGTGAAGCCGGCCGAGGTGACGAGCAGCGTGTAGCCGTCGGGTCTTGACTTCGCCACATAGCCGGAGCCGATTGTTCCCGCCGCGCCGGGCTTGAAATCGATGACGAATGACTGACCGAGCAGTTGGCTGATGCGCGGCGTATAGAGGCGCGCCTCAAGGTCGATGGGACCGCCCGCGGCAATCGCCGCCACGACCGTCACCGGCCGCGCCGGATAGGTGTCCGCCGTGCCCTGCGCCAGCGCCGCTCCGGCTGCCGACATCGTGAAGGCCGCCACAATCGGCAGCAGCAACTTGCGCAATCTCATGTTTTCCTCCTGTGTTCCTGTGGATTCCATGGCTTCGCCTGCACCGCGCCACAGGCACAGACACATGCACAGCGGGGCCATTTGTTGCACGAAGACTAGATCGTCCGGGCATAAGTGTAAAATAGGAACAAGTGATCCCGGCATCATATTCCGTGATGTGCTAGGAGGTCGGGCACCCGAACGATCGACAACACCGCCAACGCACTGAATCCCCGCCATGGAAATCCGCCAGCTCCGCTATTTCGCCCGCACCTTCGAGACCGGCAGCATCACGCGTGCCGCCGCCGCGCTGTCCATTGTCCAGCCCGCGCTGAGCCAGCAGCTCGGCCGCCTGGAGGAGGAACTGGGCGTGAGGCTGCTGGTGCGCTCGTCCAAGGGCATCGTCCCCACCGAAGCCGGTCGCGTTTTCTACCAGCATGTGCGGGCCGTCCTGCGCCAGCTCGAACATGCGCGCTCGGCCGTGCAAATGAAAACCGATCCGGCGCCACTGGTCGGCGCGGTCAGCATCGGCCTGCCGCCCACCACCGCCTCGGCGCTCGGCTACAGCCTGCTGCGCATCTTTCGCAGCAAGCATCCGGGCATCGTGCTGAACATTGTCGAGAGCTTTGCCGGCGACCTGGAAAAGATGCTGCTGTCGCGCAAGCTCGACCTTGCCATCCTGTTCTCGACCAAGCTGCCGCGCGACATCGAACGGTTTGCGCTGGTGGAAGAACGCATCTACCTGATCGGCAAGAAGCGCAGGAGCCGGCCCTTCCCGAGGCGCATCAGCCTCGAGAAGGCCGTGGCACGGCCACTGCTCCTGCCGACACGGCTGCATGGGTTTCGCCAGACGCTGGACAACGCCTTCGCGCATCGCAAGCTGGCGCCGAACATCATTGCCGAAGTCGACTCGGTGAATGTGCTCTTCGAAGCGGTCGTCAACGGCGTCGGCGAGACCATACAACCCTGGTCCGCAGTGCATCTGCGCGCCAGGGAACTGGCGTTCTCGGAAATCTTCGAGAAAGACCTGTTCCGCCCGAATTTCCTGTGCTCCATCGCCTCCGACCTGCTGTCGCCGGTGGCAACTGTCGCGCGCGAGATCGTCCGTGAGGAAGCGGCAAAACTGATGGCAGAGCCCGGCTGGAGCGCCGCCCCGTCGCGCTAGCCGGCACAATTGTGCAGCACCATAGCGACGGGTGATGGCGGCATAAAAAAATCATATTTCCTTATGATTGCATTCGGCCTTACGCTTCGGCCGATGCTGCATGCGGCACCCACCGCGCCAGAACACGAATGAAAACAATTCAGGAGGACTTATGCTGATGCGCCCGATTGCACAGGCCCTGCTCGCGATTGCCGCCGCGCTCTGTGCGTGCGCCGCCTCGGGCCAGCAGTACCCCGTCAAACCGATACGCATGATCGCGGCCGAGGCCGGCGGCGCCAATGACATTCCGGCCCGGCTGGTGGCCCAGGCACTGTCCGTGAAGCTCGGCCAGCCGGTGGTCGTGGTCAATCGTGCCGGCGGCATGCAGGCGGGCGAGATGCTGGCGCAATCGCCACCCGATGGCTACACCCTGATGTTCTATGGCAGCAGCATCTGGCTGCTGCCCTTCCTGCAGGACGGCGTGCCCTGGGACCCGGTGAAGGACTTCGCACCCATCACGCTGTCTTCAAGCTCGCCAAACATCCTGGTGGTCAACACTTCGCTGCCCGTCACCTCGGTCAAGGAACTGATTGCGCTGGCCAAGGCAAAGCCCGGCGCCCTCAATTACGGGACGGCCTCTTCAGGATCGGGCAATCACCTGGCCGCGGAATTGTTCAAGATCATGGCCGGCGTGAACACGGTGGGTGTGAAGTACAAAGGCGCTGCATCCGCATTGAACGACCTGATTGCCGGGCGGATCCAGTACATGTTCCCGGCTGCGGCATCGGTCACCGGCCACATCAAGGCCGGCAAGGTGCGCGCGCTTGCAGTCACCAGCCTGCAGCCTTCAATACTGGCTCCCGGATTGCCCACCGTAGCGTCACAAGGTTTGACGGGCTATGAATCCAAGCAGGTGCATGGCGTGTTTTCCACGGGCGGAACGCCGCGACCCATCATCAACCGACTGAACCAGGAAATCCTCGCCTACCTGAGCCTTGCAGATACCAAGGAACGTTTCCAGGGCATCGGCCTGGAAACGGTTGGCAGCACGCCGGAAGAACTGGCTGCCACGGTGAAGAACGACATGGCCGTCCTCGGCAAACTCATCAAGGACCTGGCCATCAAGATCCAGGACTGAACAGGGGCGTTACGCCCCCGTTCACTTCCGGATTCAGATGCAGACGCGCCTCAGACGATTTAGCGTGCGTGGAACTTGCCCGGCGGGCGTTTTTCCACGAAGGCGCGAGTCGCTTCGGCAAAATCCTCGGACAGGTAGAGCTTGTTCAGGCTGGCGTAACGCAGCGCCTCCTTCTTCCGGTCAGCCACTTCCCAGCGCCGCTGCATGATGCTGGCGCGCACGGCAAGCGGCGGATGGCGGTTGATCTGTTTCGCCAGGTCCATCGCCACATCCATGTACTTGCCCTTGGGCGCAACCCGGTCGATGACCCCGGCCGCATGCGCTTCCTCGGAGGTAAAGAAACGGCCGGTCAGGGTCACTTCCGTGGCGAAACCGCCCTGACCCCGATAGCCCATCACCGCCATGATCTTGCCGGATCCAGCCAGGCCGCGATTCGTCTCGGTGATCTGGAAACGGGCACCTTCTTCGCCCACCACCAGGTCGCAGTCCATCGCCAGGCCGATGCCCAGGCCCACCGCGTAACCGTGCACCGCGCAGATCACCGGCTTCCAGTTGATGGAGCTCGCCAGGATGTCGGCGCTCTTGGCGTCCTTGGCTGACGGCCCGCCGCTCTTCTGCAGGTCTTCCTTGCTGCGTGCCTGGCGCGCCTTGACGTCCGCGCCGCTGCAGAATGCCCGGCCGTTGCCGCAGAGAATGGCCGTGAGCGCTTCGTCATCGCGGTCAAATTTGTCCAGCGCCGCCGCAAGTTGCCTCACGGTGTCGTCGCTGAAGGCGTTGAGTTTTTCCGGGCGGTTCAGCGTAATGGTCGCGATACCGTCCTTGCAATCGTACAAGACCTGGGAAGCCTGGGTTTCGTTCATGATCTCCGTCCTAAAAAGTACCACTGTTGTATGTCATACCCATCTCTTTACCGCAGCCGGAAGCAGCTCCGGCATTTCCAAAAACCGTCAATCCGTCTCGTGCAGCATCACCAGCGCGTCGGCCGCAACCACGCCCGATCCGCGCGGACGGACCATCATGGGGTTGATGTCCAGTCCGGCAATGCGCTCGCGCCCATCCCAGGCCAGCCGTGATACGGCCACCAGGGATGCGGCCAGCGCCTCGACATCGCAGGGCGGTCGACCGCGCCATCCGGCGAACACGCTGCTGGAGCGCAATTCACCGATCATCATACGTGCCTCGGACAGATCGATTGGCGCGACCCGGTATGCAACGTCGCGCACGGCTTCCGCCAGAACGCCGCCCATGCCCAGCATGACCACCGGCCCGAACACCTCATCGTTGACCACGCCGACAATCGCCTCGACTGCATCCGTGATCATCTCGGAAACCAGCACGCCGTCAATGCGCGCCGCAGGTTTCGCCTTGCGGGCATTCGCGACCACCGTCTCGATCGCCCGTTTCAGCGCGGCGTGATCCGCAATGTCGAGCAGCACGCCCCCCACCTCGGTCTTGTGCGGAATGTCCGGGGAGAGCACCTTGACCGCAACCGGGAAGGATAGATCAAGCGCGGCGATGGCCCTGGCATCACCCGGTGCAATCACCACGTCCCGGGACACCTTCAAACCGGCTGCTGCAACGACGCGCTTGCTCTGCGCCTCATCCAGCACGCTGCCCTCCCCTTCCAGCGGAACCGCCTCAGTTTGCGGCGCACCGCTGGCGTTGTGCCGCGCCCGCTGTGCAAGCCTCGCCTCGGCATAGTTGGCCAGCATGCCGGCTGCGCGCGCAACCCGGGTCGGCGAGCGCAGCACCGGAATGTTTGCCTGCTCGAACATGTCCAGGGTCTCCGGAATCACATCGCGCAACAGCGTCGAGAACACCAGCAGCGGTTTCTCCGTGCGCTGCAAGGCCTCGGTCAGCACTTCGGCACCGACCAGCGCGCGATCGCCCAGCGAAGTTGGCGTCATCAGGAGGATCTGGTGCATCTGCGGATCCTGCAGCAACGCATCCAGCGCAGCGGTGAAGTTCGCTCGATTGGCCGGACTGATGCCGCCGGTGCCCAGATCGATCGGGTTTTCATAGGAGTTTGCCTTCGGGAGGGCCGCGCGCAGCTTGGCGGCAGTCTCCGCGCCCGGCGTCGGCAACCTCAGGCCGTACTTGTCGGCGCCATCGGACAGCACCACGGCGGAGCCGCCCGAGGGACTGAGCACGGCCACGTTGCGACCAGCCGGAATGCGCTTCGTGCGCAGCGTCAGGATGTAGTCGGTGATCTCCTCGATTTCGCTGACGTCGATGATGCCGCACTGCCGGAACGCGGCGCGCCAGACATCATACGAACCGGTCATGTTCGCGGTGTGGGTGGCCGCAACGCGGATGCCCTGGTCGGCCTTGCCGGCCTTCCACACCAGCACCGGCTTGCCCGCAGCCAGCGCGCGCTCCCCGGCCGCCATCAGCGCCCGGCCGTCCATCACGCCCTCGAGGTAGGCGAGGATGATTTCCGTTTCCGGATCGTCCACCAGCGCATCGATCAGTTCGGGTGCCGACAAGTCGGCCTCGTTGCCGCTGGCGATCAGCATGCGAAAGCCGATGCCTTCGTTGCGGCTTGCCAGCGCCATGCCGTAACCGAAGCCGCCGCTTTGCATCACCACCGACACCGGACCCGGCTTCAGTTGCGGCGCCCGCGACATGCTGCCGAAGCAGGCATACATGTGCGCATGGATGTTCGCGATGCCATTGCAGTTCGGGCCGATGATGCGCACGCCATGGGCTCGGGCGTTCGCCACCATCCTGTCCTGCAGCGCAAGGCCCTCCGGCCCGACTTCTCGGAAGCCGCCGCCCAGCACCACCGCATACGGAATGCCGAGTTCGCCGCAGGTCTTGACCATGTCCACCGCCGCTGCCGCCGGCAGGGCGATCACCGCAATGTCCACCGGATCGGGAATGTCGCCGGGCGTCGCGTAGCACTTGTAGCCCGCCACCTCGGCATAGCGCGGATTGACCGGATAGATGCCGCCGCGAAAGCCGGTCCGCTTCAGCGCACTGATCGGCTGGCTGCCCGAGCGTGACGGATCATTGGATGCGCCGATGATGGCGATTCCGCGCGCATTGAAGAGACGGTCGAATTTATTCATGTATTTTTCTTGTGGTCAGAATGGTTCGTCCCGCCCAGCAGACGAACTCCGGGGAGTCCGCACGACCCGCATTGAATGGATTGACGATGCCTGACGGGATGCGCGGCAAAAATCAATAACCTGCGACGCACAGCATCCCTTGTAATGACGTCAGGCTAGAGGGAAACGCCCCCCGAGTAAAATAGGATGTGATGATCCCCCCATCACTGAACATGATGATGAGCCGGCGACAGTCAATGTAATTGATGATCCGTCAGGCAAAGCACGCCAGATAATCGCGTGCCTGAACTTGAAGATCGGTGCGAAATGAACCACCATCCGGCTGGCAGCGTGAAAAAACAGCTCATAGCATCTTGATCACATTTAATGCCATATATCCTATGAAATAATGGCACTTATTCAATTCTGATACTAATTTCTGAAGGTCATGGCACGTCGTTCACATCACCCGGCGGGCCGGCGTGGCGTGGTTGCGGCTGGTGCGCGGGCTTCACCGGCTGGCCGCCCACGGGCACGGCGCGCGACAGGAACTCGATCACGGCCTGCCGGAAAATATCGTTGCGATCGCCCGCCACCATGTGCCCTGCGCCGGCGACGTTGACGAATTCGGCATGCGGGCACAGCACGAGGAACTCCTTCGCACCCTCCTCGCTCAACAGGTCGGACATGCCCCCACGCACCAGGAGCGTGGGCAGGGTGAGGTTGCGCGCGCAGTCCGCCAGGCGTTCGAGGCGCTTCGTGTAATCGCGACCGATGGTGCGAAAGCGCGGATCCCAATGCCAGCGGTACTTGCCCTCTGCAGTCAGGCGCAGGTTCTTGGCAAGGCCATCGAGGTTCTTCGGCCGCTTGCGATAGGGCTGGTAACCGGCGATGGCATCGGCCACCTCCTCCAGTGAATCAAATCCCTCGGGTCGTTGGCTCATGAACGCAAAGATCTTCGCCACGCCCTCGGGTTCCACGCGCGGCGCGATGTCCACCAGGACCAGTGCCGTGGCATCGACATGGTCCTCGCCCACGGCGACAAGGCTGGTGCCGCCGCCCATCGAGGCGCCGACCAGCGCCGGACGCCGGCCAAGCTGTTCCACCACGCACTTCAGGTCCTGCACCATCACGTCCTGGCCGTAGAGGCCGTCCGCCGCCCATTCCGAATCGCCATGGCCGCGCGCATCGAAGGCAACGGCGTGGTACCCGGCATTGCCCAGCACCTCGCCGGCACCCTTCCAGGCATGGCGCGTCTGCCCGCCACCGTGCTGCAGGATCACCAGCGGTCCCTGCGGATTGCCCCAGGCGTCGCCCGCCAGCTTCAGGCCGTTCACGCCGGTCCAGTATTGCGTCGGTTCCGGAGTGCCTGGCAGCCTTCTCCCTGCGCTCATGTTGTTTCCTTCGCGGAATCTGTCGGTGCCTGCTGTCCGGATCATCATACGCCGGCCGCCATTGACGAACGCACCAGGGCTCGCAGGCTGCGGCCCGCAAACCTGCTTTGCATGCTGCAGAATGTCCAAGCCCGTGCATCAGCCCTACACTCCGCCAAGGAGGAGTTCAGCATGGCCACCAGAGCAAGGCGAACGCCGGCAAAACGAAGTGCATTGATCACGCGGGATTTTTTCGTACCGCATGTCTCGACCGTACCGGCCAACGCCGGACAACTGGTTGGACTGCATGTGCGGCAGAAAGTCTCTGCCAAAGTGGACCGGAGCAAGCCGGGAGAAGCGCGCGTCGTCCTGATGGTGCATGGTGGTTCGTCACCGTGCGTGCCTGTCTATGACCTGGACTACAAGGACTACAGCTGGATGAACCATCTGGCTGCGGCCGGATGCAATGTGTTTGCCATGGACCTCACCGGCTACGGTTCTTCGCCGCGGCCGATGATGGACAATCCCGGCAACGTCAATCCGGATCAGCAGGCCCACATCATGCCGCGGCCGCTCCTCGCGCCGCGCAAACCCGACTACCCGCACGAACTGGTCACCATCCGCCACAACTGGGATGAAATCGGCACGGTGGTGGATTACCTGCGCAGGCATTTCCGCGTAAAACGCGTCAGCCTTGTCGGCTGGTCAGCCGGATGCCCGCGCGTCGGCGGCTACGCTGCGCTGCATCCGGAGAAAGTCGATCGGGTGGTGCTGTTCGCAGGTGGCAAGCCCAGACATGGCCTGAAAATACCGGAGCAGCCCGGCCCCGGCTCGCCCATAAAGTTGCAGACACGCGAGTCACTCGAGAAAAAACGCTGGGATCCCGCCGTGCGCAGCCCGGACCAGGTTGAGCCCGGGATACGCGACATCGTCTGGAAGCAGACCATGGACTGGGATCGTATCGGCGCCGGCTGGGGGCCGACCGGAGGCGTGATGCGCATTCCCAATCGCACCGACTTTGGCTGGACGCCGGGGCTCGCGGCAAAACTGTCCGCGCCCACGCTGATCATGACCGGGGAATTCGACCATCCGGAGGATCGCATCGCGGTCTACGAGCAGATCGGCGCCCGATACAAGGCCTTCCTGAAAATTGCCTGCGGCTCGCACTTCATCCAATGGGAAAAGCAGCATGGCGTGCTGTTCGCCGCTTCGCTGGAATGGCTGTCGACGGGAAAACTCCGCGACAAGCGAACAGGCCGCTTCAGCGTCAACGCGGATGGCAACTATCAGTTCGAGGGGAAGTGAAGATCACCATGCAAAAACCCGTTACTCATGGTTTTGCGCTGGTGCTGCTGGCTTTCGTCGCGGCCGCACATGCACAACAAAAGCCGCAGCTCCCCGGCGGATATCCAAGCAAGCCCATACGCATCATCGTCGGCGCGGCGCCCGGCGGCGGTGCGGACATCCTGGCACGAATGGCGTCGGCCAAGCTGAACGAGCGCTGGAGTCATCCCATCCTGGTCGAAAACCGCCCCTCCGGCCTGGGCGGCATTGTTGGAATGGAGATTGCCGCGAAAGCACCGGCCGATGGATACACCCTCATGCTCGCTGCCAGCAGCGCAGTCATGAACGCGGCCCTGATCACCAAGACTTCCTACGATGTCAGGAAGGATTTCATACCCGTCGCACAACTCACCTCGCAGCCCTGGGTACTGTCAGTGACGGCATCGCTGCCCGTGAATTCGGTGAAGGAATTGATCGCCTACGCGAAGAGCCGGCCGGGTGAGCTCAATTACGCGTCTTCGGGCAATGGTTCCGCGGCACACCTTGGCATGGAGCTCTTCAACAATCTCGCCGGCACGCAGATCGCGCACATTCCCTACAAGGGCATCGGCCCCGGCATCGTCGACATGATCGCCGGACGGGTGCAGATGCTGCTCGCCACACCCACCGCCACCATGCCCCACGTCAAGACGGGCAAGATCAGGGCTCTCGCGGTGACCAGCGCCAAACGCTCGCGGCTGCTGCCTGATGTGCCAACGCTGATCGAAAGCGGTCTTCCAGGCTTTGACGTAAGCGGATGGTTCGGACTGTTCGCCCCCTCTGGAACACCCCCGGCCATCGTGCAGGCGCTCAATCGCGAATTCGTGGCCATCCTGAACCTGCCGGACATCCAGACCGCGCTGCTTTCGGACGGTTCCGAACCTGCCCCTGTCTCACCGGAACAGTTCAGGGAATCCATGCTGCGTGAACTGGAGCGCTGGGACAAGGTCATCAAGTCAACCAATCTCAAACTGGACCCGGACTGAAAGCGAGGACAGGCATGCCAAACGATACCCGAGCAAATGAACAAAAATCACCGGCGGCGCAACCGGCCAAAGTCCTGCGCTATCAGGCACCGGTCATCCGCAACGGCAAGGGCATGACCCTGCTGGCGCGCAGCGACACCATGGTCGCTGCAGTACAGACCATATCGAAAGGCGGCGAGAACAACCTGCATTCGCACTCGGCCATGGACGGCCTCTGGTTCGTGCTCAAGGGCCGCGCCCGCTTCTACACCACGGGCGACGAGCTGATCGGTGACATCGGGCCGAATGAAAGCGTATTCATTCCGCGCGACTATCCCTACTGGTTCGAGGCTGCCGGCGACGAAGTGCTGGAAATCCTCCAGGTCGAGGCCATTGACAAGACCATCCCCAACCGCCGCACCGATCATCAGCCAAAAAAGGCGGACAAGCCCCGCGCGCAACTGTTTTCCACCGGGGGCGAAAAGGTCGGCGAAGGCGGCCTGCTCGGCGGCAGCACCGGGAAGACCTGAGCCGCGCTCGCTCCAAATGCTGCACCGAAATTTTTCAATGGAGGTGGCCGTGTCTATTGTCCGCAAGCTGCTGTCCGCAGCGCTGGTCGCAATGCCCGCACTTCCGGCTGCCGCATTCGCGCAGGCGGCCTATCCGTCAAAGCCCATCACCGTCATTGTTCCCTTCCCGCCGGGCGGCACCTCCGACCTCGAGGCGCGGCTGCACACCGGCCGCCTGGGCGAGAACACGCGCTGGCCCATCGTCATCGAATACAAGCTCGGGGCGGGTGCCACGGTGGGCGTTGGTTACGTGGCCAAAGCGATCCCCGACGGCTACACCCTGCTCTCGGCCACCTCCAGCTTCGTCGCCGCGCCCGCCGTGTACAGGAATATTTCCTATGACCCGCTCAGGGATTTCTCGCCGGTGGTGCTGATGACCAAGCGCGGCAGCCTGTTCGTGATCCACACCGCTGTGCCCGCGCGCACCTTCGCCGAATACGTGGCCTACGTGAAGGCCAATCCGGGCAAGATCAACATGGGCACCTCGGGCGCGGGCAGCGCCCCTCATCTTGCCGGCGCGCTGCTGCACGACATGATCGATGCCGAGGTCACCTTCGTGCACTACAAGGGCAGCAGCCAGATGAACATCGATCTTGCCGCAGGCCGCATCCAGGCCAACATCGGCATCCTCGCCATCCTGCCCTTCGTCAAGGCCGGCAAGCTCCGGGTGCTCGGCGTCACCTCGCTCACCCGCTCGAAATTGCTGCCCGATATCCCGACCATCGCCGAACAGGGGGTGCCGGGCTACGAGAACGTCGGCTGGATGGGCTTCCTCGGACCGGCGCGTACGCCGGCCACGGTGATCAGCCGCCTGAACGGAGAACTGGTGAAAGTCGCAAAGTCACCGGAGGTCGCCGAAAAACTGGCCGAAGACAACGGCGACCCCGTTGGCAGCACGCCCGAGGAGTTCCGGCAGTTCCTCGGCCAGGAGGTGGCACGCTGGCAGAGAACCGCAAAGCGCGCCGGGATACAACTCGACGAGTAGCACACACAGCGACGGACACAGACGCCGTCGTCCGGTTATTGCGCCTCGGAAAGGTCCAGCCCGGTATCGCTCACCAGCTTCTCGATGCTTCGCAAGGAACGGGTGATGGCCGACTGGAAGGCCTCCGGAGTGTCCAGCGTGATTTCCGAGCCATCGGCGGTCAGGCGGGTGGCCACCTCCGGCACGGCGAGGATTTCATTCACCTGCTTGTTGAGCGCGTTGACAATGGGCCTTGGGATTCCGGCCGGGCCTATCAGGCCATACCAGATGGAGAACTCGAATCCTGGAAGAGTCTCGGCCAGGGCCGGCAGGTCGGGCGACGCCTTGAGCCGCGAGAGCGAAGTCACCGCCAGCGCCTTCAGGGTGCCCTTTTTCGCCTGCGGCATGACCGTCACCGGAGAGGAAAACATCATCTGAATGCGGCCACCCAGCAGATCCGTCGTGGCCGCGCTCATACCCTTGTAGGGAATGTGCTGCATGACCAGGCCGCCGGCTTCGTGCTTGAAATACTCCGCGGCGATGTGGGCGCTGCTCCCCGCGCCGGATGATCCGAAGTTGAGCTTGTCCGGATTCTTCCTGACGTACTCGATGAATTCCCTGACCGAATTCACCGGGATGGAATTGGTCACCGCCAGAACCTGCGGTCCACGCGTGAATTGCGCGATGGTGTCAAAGGCCTTCAATACATCGTATGGCAGTTTGGTCACCAGCACGGCATTGAGGTAGGTGCTGCCAACGGCAACCTGCAACTGGTAGCCGTCGGGCTTCTGCTTCGCCAGGTAATCCAGTGCCATCACGCTGCCCACGTTGGAGACCTTGTTCTCGACGACGAACTGCTGGCCCCATCGGTCGCCCAGATACTTGCTCACCAGGCGCGCAGAGATGTCGGTGCCGCCACCGGGTGCCGCCCCGACGATGACGTGCACCGGTTTGTTGGGATAGCCGCCAGGCAGACCGGCCGGAGCCTGGGCGAATGACACAGTCGTAAATATCAAACAGAAAGCCGATGGCAAGACTGCAATGCCACGCCATACCCCTGACAATATGGACATTTTGCCGCCCTCCTTTTTGCCTGACTATATGCTTAACCGGTCGTCCCTGCAGATGCGACGTGGCGAGGAGGTATCATTGGAAGAAGTCCCACACATAAAACACAAGCATCATCATCGGAAATCACCCAAAGGAGAGACCATGCAGAACATATCCCCGGACCGCGTGCGGCTGACCGCAGACGAAGGACAGGCGCTGGCCGAAGAAACGCTTGTCCGCGCCGGCTACGATGCCGAAGAAGCGCGCATCATCGCCGCCCACGTCATGGATGCCGCGCTGTGCGGCTACGAATATTCCGGCCTGCCGAAGATCCTCAACGTCGTGGAACACAAGCGCCTGCGCGACCCGCGGCGCAAGGTGAACATCCAGTACGAGACGCCGGTGTCGGCGCGCATGGACGGTGGCAACAACAACGGCATGTACGCCGCCTATCGCGCCACCGAAGTCGCAATTGCCAAGGCCAAGCAGCACGGCTTTTCAGTGGTCGGGATGAACAATTCGTGGATGACCGGCCGCAGCGCCTACTACACCGAGATGGCCGCGCGTGAAGGCCTGATCTGCATGCACACCGTGAGCTCCTACCACCATGTCGCCCCGCCCGGCGCAGCCGCAGCCTCCACCGGCACGAACCCGATTTCGTTTGCCTACCCCACCGCCGGCAATCCGTTCGTCATCGACATGGGCACCTCGGCCTTCATGGGCACGGACCTGATGTTCCGCCAGCGCCGCAAAGAACAGCTGCCCGAAGGCGTGGCGCTCGACAAGGACGGGCACCCGACGCGTGATCCGCTGAAGACCGAATTTCTGCTGACCCTGGCCGGCCACAAGGGCTTTGCGCTCGCGCTAGCCAACCAGGCCATGGGCGTGCTGGCCGGATCGGCCACCGATGCCAACAAGGTGTACGGCTATCTCTTCGTGACGTTCAAGCCCGATCTGCTGATGCCGATCGAGGAGTTCAAACGCGACATGAGCGCCATGCTGGCCCAAGTGAAGGCCGTAAAAAAGCAACCCGGCGTCACTGACATCCGCCTGCCCTCGGAGAATTCGTTCAAGAGCCGCGAGCGCCTGAAGCGCGAAGGCATCGAGATCGACAAGAAGATCTACGACTCGCTGAAAGCAGTGCCTGCCGGAAAAATGCCCGTCGCGACCTGAACGTTTCGCAGCACTTGCGGCACAGTCACACAAGATCGAATACCGTCGAGGAGCACGGACATGACCGCCATCGCCTACGCGTACCCCGATGAAATCGTCGCATTGAAGGAAGGCATCGCCAACTTCATTCGCGCCGAGGTCATCGCGCGGCACGAGAAACACCACGACCTGCTGGCCGACCAGCGACGCAAATACACCGCCGAGGGCGCCTACACGCCCGAGGTGCTGCAGTTGATCAAGGAAATCCGCATGGCCTCGGCGAAGGCCGGCTACTACGCCATGAGCGCACCGCAGGACATCGGCGGTGGCGGCCTGGGCTACCTTGCCTACCTCGCCGCGTGGGAACAAATCTTCCATCTGTGCGGGGCGCAATACTGGCTGGGCCATTCGATGATCAGCCACTGGGCCAAGGGGCCAAGCCCGGTGCTGAAGGGCATGACACCTGAACTGCGCGCCGAGGTGTTGCCCAAGCTGATGACCGGCGAACACTCCATGTGCTTTGCCCTCTCCGAGCCGGGTGCGGGGTCGGATGCCGCGATGATCAAGACCCGGGCGGAACGCGACGGCGACGGCTGGCGCCTGTCGGGCAACAAGATCTGGATCACGAACAGCCCGTACGCAGAGCAGGCCGTGGTGTTCGCCGTCACCGATCCGGAATTGGCCGCCAAACGCAAGGGCGGCATCAGCACCTTCATGGTGCCGAAGAACGCCAAGGGCTTCGTGGTGGAGAGCCTGATCAACATGTGGGGCCATGTCGGCACCGACGAGGCCATCCTGCGTTTTGATGATGTGCGCATCGAGCCGCATCAACTGCTTGGCGAGCTGAACCGCGGTTTCAAGATCGCGATGCTCGGCGTGGGCCTCGGCCGCATCTACAACACCGGCCGCGCAGTGGGCATGGCGCGCTGGGCGCTGGAGCAGGCCTTCGACTACGTCAAAGTGCGCGAGACCTTCGGCAAGAAGATCGCCGAATACCAGGGGGTGACCTTCCCGTTGGCCGAATCGGCCACGCAGGTGCATGCCGCGCACCTCATGGCACTCAACGTGGCGCAACTGCTCGACCAGGGACAGCCTGCAACCAAGGAACTGGCCATGACGAAGATGTACGCAGTGGAAGCCGGCAAGAACGCCGTGGACCGCGTCATCCAGGCGCATGGCGCCATGGGCTTCACGAACGAGATGTACCTCACCGAGGCCTACATGAGCCTGCGCAAGGTCAACGTTGCCGACGGCACGAACGAAATCCTGCGCCATGTGGTCGCCAAGCAATTGCTGTCCGGCGACACCGACCTCTGAACACGGAGCACGTTGCATGTCATTCAAACTGGACGAGGCGCAGGGCGCCCTGCGCGACACCGCGGCCCGCTTTGCGCGGGAACAACTCACCGGCCTCGCGCGCGAGCTCGAAGACAGGGACGAGTCGCCTTCGCATGAATGGCTGAAACGCTACGCCGCGCTCGGCGTGCTCGGCATCAACGTGCCCGAGCAATACGGCGGACAGGGTATGAGCCACTTTGATGCCGTGCTGGTACTGGAGGAATTCGCCAAGATCTCTTCAGCGGTGGCCATGCCGGTGTTCGAGGCGAATTTCGGGCCCATGTCGGTGCTGGTGCACTTCGGCCCCGAAGAATTGAAGCAGCGTGTGCTGCCGAAGGTGTGTTCAGGCGACCTGGTGGTGGCCGTGAGCATGTCCGAGCCGGATGCCGGCACGGCGCTCACCGACCTGCAGACGCGCGCCGAAGTGCGCGGCAGCCGCGTGGTGATCAACGGCATGAAGCGCTGGTGCTCGGGCGCCGGCCACGCCGGGGGCTACCTCGTCTATTGCCGCATGGGCACCGCACCCGGCGCAGCCGGCATCGGCGCGGTGTACATCGAGAAGGACACGCCCGGCCTGACCTTCGGCAAGCGCGAGGAACTGATGGGCTTTCGCGGCATCATGACCGCGGACATGTTCTTCGACAACGTGGAAGTGCCGGTGGAGAACATCGTCGTCCCGGCGGGCAACTTCCGGAAGCTGATGGAGGCCTTCGACCTGGAGCGCTGCGGCAACACCACCATGTCGGTGGGCATCGCTGCGGGCGCCTTCGAGTTCGTGCTGAACTACGTGCAGGAGCGCAAGCAGTTCGGCAAGCCGCTGGTGGAATTCCAGGCCGTGCAACTGAAGCTCGCCGAAATGGCGATGAAGGTGGACGCATCGCGCCTCTTGTTGCATCGCGCCGTGCTGAATGCCGGCGGCGGCCTGCCTTCGATGCTGGACAGTTCCATGGCCAAGTGCTTTGCCAACGAAATGGTGCGCGAAGTCACAGGCACTGCGATGCAGCTGATGGGCGGCTACGGCTACAGCAAACAGTTCGACCTGGAGCGCCGCCTGCGTGACGCCTGGGGCTGGGGCATTGCCGGCGGCACCATTGATGTGCAGAAAACGAACATTGCGGCAGCGCTGGTGGGGCGGAGGTTTGATCAGCGGCGGTAATTTCCGGAAAGCACCGGCGCAGGTCTCGATTAGCCGATTACAGCAAGTCCTTCCTGCAACCCCGAGAAAGCCCGAAGCCGCGGAATATCCTGCCCCATGCTACCGGCTTCCGCGGGCATCAAGACATCAGTACTGATTCCGAGAAAGTCGAAGTTCTTTCCCTGCCAGCTCGGCACATCACTTCCCAGCAAGCTGTCGTTCTGTCCATCGAGATGGAAGTCAAGAAGCGCACTTCCAATCGTCCAACTGCTGAGCCACCGATCCAGGCCTTGTCCGGCGTCAGCCTCGCGCATATTGCCTGTATGCGTGACACCGCCAGTTTTGCTGTCCCTGTCAGAGAAGCTCGATTGTGGAACGTGGGCTAGGTTATCGCCTTCAAATGACGAGCCTGCGTTAATAATCAACTGCAGTGAATCAACTGCATCCTTGCCGGTGTACCAGGCCTTCAGATCGATTTCAGGTCGTATTTCATCAGCAACACTGCTGATTGCAGCCAACACATTGTTGGCGACTGGCCCGCCGGAAGTTTGTCCAACATCTCCTTGCCGGCGGCTATCGTCGGGCACCGATGAGTCTGCCAAAGTGGCATTTGAAGCTGATGCTGCCGCCGATTCTGGCTAAGCCTCTGATTCAGGCTCGGGAACAGGTTCGGGATCGGGCTCGGGCTCGGGCTCGGGCTCGGGCTCGGGCTCAGGCTCGGGCTCGGGCTCAGGCTCAGGCTCAGGCT
>CAIYPG010000006.1 GCA_903928055.1 uncultured beta proteobacterium
GCCGTCATTCCATCGAACGGAGGGTTCCATGGTCATGGTTGGTACAGCCGGTGCGGAAAAGGCCCGGCGCACAGCGAAGGGCAGTCGCGGGACGTCGCGCATTGAGCCGGCAGGCCGCGACAAGGTCGCGCGCAAGGACGCTGCTGCCGGGCACAGCACCGAGCGAACAGCGGAACGCGCACCCGGACGCAGGCTCGATACCTTTCCCGATCGCATCGACCTGCGCGACTGGACCTATCAGCCAACGCTGGCCGCGCTTCCCGATGAAATTGTCAATTGCGCGCAGGTCCCGGAAATCCTCGACCAGGGCCAGGAAGGCGCCTGCACCGGATTTGCGCTGGCCGCAGTCATCAACTTCCTGCTGCATCGCCGGGGCGCTGGTAAGGCTGCGGCGCGCCGCGTCAGCCCGCGCATGCTCTACGAACTGGCGCGCCGCTATGACGAATGGCCGGGGGAGCGTTACGAAGGTTCGTCCGCCCGCGGCGCCATGAAGGGCTGGTCGCGCCATGGCGTGTGCGCGCGCGAGCTGTGGCCGGACCGCCTCCACGGCGCGCAGCACTTTGACCAGCATCGCGCCGATCAGGCAATGCTCACGCCCGGTGGTGCCTACTACCGCGTCGATTTCCGCCAGGTGCGCGACCTGCATGCGGCGATCCAGGAGGTCGGCATCATTTATGTGACGCTCATGGTGCACTCCGGTTGGGATGAACCCGGCCCGACGACCGTCACGCTGAAGCGGGGCGGCACGCACGCTGCGCGCGCGACGCTGCCGGTGATCCAGCGCAAGGGGCGCGCCGACGGCGGCCATGCCGTCGCGCTGGTGGGCTACACCGCGCAGGGCTTCATCGTGCAGAACTCCTGGGGCCGCGGCTGGGGCGCGGCCGGCTTTGCGCTGCTGCCCTATGAGGATTTCATGCTGCATGCCACGGACGTCTGGGTGGCGCAGCTTGGCGTGCCGGTGAGCGCCGACCTGTGGGCGAAGGGCGCGGCGGATTCGACCAGCGGCGCGCATCGCGCGGGGGAGGTGATCCCGCTCAATGAAGTGCGGCCGCACGCCATCGACATCGGCAACAACGGCGAGCTGTCCGATCGCGGCGATTACTGGACCACCGAGGCCGACCTGGAGCGCCTGTTCCTCGAGACCATCCCGGAACGCACCCGTGGCTGGAAGTCGCGCCGCGTCATGCTCTACATCCACGGCGGCTTGAACAGCGAGGCGGACACGGCCAGGCGCATCGTCGCTTTCCGCGATGTGTGCCTCGCCAACGAAATCTATCCGCTGCACATCATGTGGGAGACCGACTGGCTGTCCACTGCGCGGAACATCCTCGAAGACCCGTTCACTGAGGCCGATGCGCGTGCCGGTGGTCGCTTCCTTGACCACCTTCTGGAGGCGCGCGACCGGGTGCTTGAACTGACCCTTGCCTTGCCCGGCAGCAGGCTGTGGAGCGAGATGAAGGAGAACGCGCGCCTCGCCTCGGAGCGGCAGACCGGCGCCATGAAGCTGATCGCACGCCATGTGAAGCAGGCGCGCGAGACGCCGGCCCGGAAGCGTGCCGGCTCGCGGCACTGGGAGATGCATGTCGTCGCCCACAGCGCCGGGTCCATCCTCGCCGCGCATGCCATCCCGCACCTCGCAGGCCTCGGCATTGCCTGGAAGACACTGCAATTCCTCGCGCCGGCGATCCGCGTCGATGCGTTCAAGCGCCTCGTCGTGCCCGAGGTCCTGAAAAAGCGCTGCCCGCGGCCCAGCCTTTATGTCCTCGATGATGACGCCGAGTGCGCCGACAGCGTCGGCCCCTACGGCAAGTCGCTGCTCTACCTGGTGAGCAATGCCTTCGAAGGCGAGCGCGATGTGCCGCTGCTCGGCATGCACAAAAGCCTCAAGGCGGATGCGCGCCTGAAAAAACTGCTGGAAGAAGCCATCGACGGCCGCCGCGGCGTGGTGGTTGCGGGGAAGGGCGGTGAATTGGGCGAGGCTTCTGCCAGCCGCACGCATGGCGGTTTCGACAATGACGTGGAAACGATGAACTCGGTGCTGGTGCGGATACTGGGGGAGAGACCGAGGGTGGCGTTTACGGAGAGGGATTTGTGGTTTTAGTGGCGCTGATTCGTTCTAGTCATGCTCGCTTTCCTCCTAAGTGATGTAGTCGGAATTTGGCTTTAGCCTTATGCTTTGTAGTCATAGGCCCCCGTGTTACTCAAACGGGGGCAATGAAAATGCCACCAAAATAGAGATAGGTGACAATTTTTCAACGTATGCTAGTTAGCTTCCACGAGAGGTTACACGATGGACCATCGTCCTGGCTTCCCTATGTTGAACCACAGCGAGAGACGTA
>CAIYPG010000007.1 GCA_903928055.1 uncultured beta proteobacterium
CGCCTGACTCTGCTTTCCATGCTGCTTCCGGCCGCCCTGACGCTCGGCGTCGCGGCCCAGGCGTCCGCCCAGGACGCGCACGCGGGCATGAAGATGCCCGCGGCCGCCAAGGCGCCGCCCTCGGCGGTCAAGGAGTCGCTGTGGTCCAATCCTGCGTCCTGGCCCGGCGGCAAGGTCCCGCGCGAGGGCGACGCGGTGACCATCGGCAAGGACCGGAACATCCTCCTCGACGTGACGCCGCCGGCGCTGCGCAGCCTGACCATCGAGGGCAAGCTCAGCTTCTCGAACGCCAAGAACCTCGCCCTGACCACGGAGTGGATCTACCTGCCGGGCGGCGAGCTCGACATCGGCAGCGAGGCCCATCCGCACACGGCCAAGGCCACCATCACCCTGACCGACAACGTCAAGGACGAGAACATCAACACCATGGGCGACCGGGGGATCATGCTGCTGAACGGCACGCTGAGCCTGCACGGCGACCGCAAGAACGCCTGGACCAGGCTTTCGGCCACCGCCAAGGCGGGCGCCGCCAAGATCCAGGTCGTGGATGCGTCAGGCTGGCGCAAGGGCGACGTGATCGTCCTGGCCTCGACCGACTTCAATCCCCGGCAGGCGGAAGAGCGCACCGTGACCGCGATCAGCGGCAATGCGCTGACCCTCGACAAGCCCCTGACCTATATGCACTTCGGCCAGATCACCGACGGCGTCGACGAGCGCGGCGAAGTCGGCATGCTCAGCCGCAACATCAAGATCCAGGCGTCGGACGACGCGGAGAAGACCTACTTCGGCGGCCACATCATGGCGATGGCCGGCTCTAGGATGTACCTCTCCGGCATCGAGCTGAACCGGATGGGCCAGAACATGCACCTGGCCCGCTACCCCGTGCACTGGCACGTCCTGGGCGAAGGCAAGGGCCAGTACATCAAGAACGCCTCGATCCACGATACCTACAGCCGCTGCGTGACGGTGCATGGCACCAACAACCTGCGGGTGGAAAACAACGTCACCTTCAACACCGTCGGCCACTGCTTCTTCCTCGAAGACGGGATCGAGCACGGCAATGAATTGATCCACAACCTGGCGATCCAGACCAAGTGCCATCCGACACTGGACTGCGTGCCGGTGAACCTCGCCGCCAACGGGGAGCTGCCCTCTGGGTACAAGGATCGCGCGGCCATCAGGGAAGCCAGCTTCTCGCGCAAGAACACCCTGCTGCCCTCGGACAACACGGCAGCGTCCTTCTGGATCACCAACCCGGACAACAGCTTCATCGACAATGTGGCGGCGGGTTCCGATGAGAACGGCTTCTGGCTGTCTATGCCCGAACACCCTCAGGGCGCGTTCAAGGATGCGGAGATCAGCAAGACCATCTGGCCGCGCCGGACGCCGATGCGCGCGTTCAAGGGCAACGTGGCCCATTCCAACTTCGACGGGTTCATGTTCGACCGGAACATCAACGAGGACAACACCTTCGACCTGTCGTTCAGCGCATTCACGCCGTTGAAAGATCCCGCTGACCCGAACAGCGAGATGGTGGAAACGCACTTCGACAATCTGACCAGCTACAAGAACCGCAATGGCGGCGTCTGGACCCGGGGCGAGCTGCTCATCTTCAGCAACGCGAAGCTCGCCGACAACGCCATTGGTATGACGAACTCGACCGGTACGTTCGGCAGTGAACGGTTTACCGCGCGCCTGGTGGATTCGCTGGTCGTGGGCGAGACGGGCAACACAGGCAATCCCACAACGCCAAAGGAAGTCGCCTATGGCCGCAGCGTGCCGAAGCCTCCATTGCCGGATTTCCCAATCCGCGGCTTCGAATTCTATGATTATCGCGTCGACGTGGTGAACACGACCTTCTTGAACTACCAGGACAACGACGTGCGAAAGACAGGCGCGCTTTCCTGGTTGCTGTTCACGGGCGCGGGGGTCAGCACCGAAAGCAGCGTCAAGGGCGCGAAATTCGTCAACGCCAAGCCTGTGTATTTCCCGAAAATCGATCCTAGATTCGACAATGACAACCGGGGTGGCTCGGCTTACCGAACCGCGTCGATCCACGACCTGGACGGTTCGGTGACCGGCGTCCCGAATTCCTACGTCCTGATCAACGACGGCGAGAACGACAGCGTCGCCACCGACGACACCTGTCAGATTCGACCCACCTGGAACGCCTCTGTGTGTAAGGGCGATGTCGGACGCCTGTCTTTCCAGGCGGGTCAACTCGCAACCCTGTCTCAAGGGGCAGGATCAGGAAGAGGCGGATTCAATTTCGGATACGTCCGTCCGACCCCTCCGCCCCCTGGGACCGCTCGGGCCGCTCCGGCCCCTCGGCCCGCGCCTCAGGCGCCCATCGCGCTTGTTCGCAACGGCAAGGAATTCCACATCACGGCCAACCAGAGCACGGTGCGCGCCGGCGCCGAGATCCAGGTCAAGACCGAAAGACCACAAGTCTCTCTCAGTCTGGCCGAAATGGATCAGGGCTCATGGGTCATCTTCGACCTTCCGGGTTTCACCAAGGCAGCCTCCGGAACGCAACAGGCCAGCATGGACGCTTTGCGCACGGCGAACGAGACGTCCTATTTCACGAGCGGGGACGACCTCTGGGTCAAACTGGTCGTGGCCAAGGCTCCGGTCGCGCCGGTCCGTCCATCGGATATTCAAGCCAGCATAGCGGTCAGCCGATAGGCGCCGTAGCCAACCCCACACCCGCAACGCGCCGGCGAACCGCCGCTGTCCTGCTGAGAGGGGTGGTGCCGCCTGCGTGACTCGAACACGCGACCCCCGCATTACGAATGATAACAACAGTTAATAAATTCAGTATTTTAGAGACATACTTGTATGGTCTGTTGTATGGTATAAGCTGCTCAAATTGTTGATTTTAATAAGTTTTTGTCGTGTCAACCCGACCAGATTAGTTTCCCTTAATCGCCCAAATATTCAGATGTTTCGGTTTAACCGAAATGTCGGGTCAAGTTTGTCGTGTAACCCGACGCTTCCAATGCGTGGTGCAGGGGGCATGCTTGTCGGGCTACACGACAAACGAACTTCATTTCGCTGCCTGCCTGATTTCACGGCCGAAGCCAATCTTGGCGAGATGGGGATCGAGTTCACCCGCATTCACTGCAGAGATAACGGCATCGATCGTTGCGATGAGTTTGTCGGGTTTCCCGACAACGATGGCTGAAAGGCCCGGCTCCAATTCCAGGACCTTGCTGCCATAACGAACCGCAAGCAGGCACTCGCCCTTGGCGTCCATGATCCACCACCGACGAAGCCGTTTCGGTGTGTCCATGAGGTGCTTAGTTCCGTCTTCGGCCTTGACCCAACGACGGCGCGTTAGAGACAGCTCCCGGCCCGTTTGATCGGCTTCGGCGAGCGCTTTTTGCTCCATCAATTTGGCAATCAGTTTGGACCGGCGATGCTGCTCGGGCGTCATGCGGATGGTCGCTGGCAGGGCCGCGAAATTCAGGGTCTTCAGAATAGTCATTTTGATCTCTTTCATCTGGTTGAGATCATTTTGATGAAGCCGTAGTTCCTATTTTCCTACCAAAATCAATCCACTATGGACTTTTGGATCAGACGCATCACGATCTCGGTGATAAATACGAGATGCGAATTGATGAAGTCACCAACCCCCTGAAGACATTCCTGGCTCAGATACGAGTGCAGGGTTCAACCGCCAGAACCACGATCCAAGCCGATGGTATTTCGCAAGCCAGAGCGATGCTGGCCCATGTTTATGGGCAGGAGAATGTGCAGATGGTCACGCAGATGGCGTCAACGACCAACGAGACAGCGACGGTCAAGGTGAAGTCAGCAGCCGAGCTGAGAGTCGCCAA
>CAIYPG010000008.1 GCA_903928055.1 uncultured beta proteobacterium
TGCATGGTCACCGAAGGGCTGGTGCGCCGCAATTCGCGCATCCGACTGCTGCGTGACAACGTGGTGATACATGATGGCGAGCTGGACTCGCTGAAGCGCTTCAAGGACGACGTCAGGGAAGTCAAATCGGGCTTTGAGTGCGGGTTGTCGTTGAAGAACTACAACGACCTCATGGAAGGCGACCAGCTCGAGGCCTACGAAGTGCAGGAAGTCGCACGATCCCTCTAGGGGATCGGCGGCTTCCGGTTTTTCCAGCGAGCACGCGGCTCTGCCGAGGTATCCATGGCCAATGTCCAACGTCAGCGCAGGGTTGCAGATGAGATTCGCCGCATGCTTGCGGACATCATCCGTCTGGAACTGAAGGATCCCCGGGTCGGGATGATCACATTGACTGACGTCGAGGTATCTCCGGATCTGACGCATGCCAAGGTCTTCTTTACGACCCTGGGCGACGATGATGCGCGCAAGCAGGCAGAAACCGGGCTGCGTCGTGCTTCCGGCTTTCTGCGAACCATGCTGGGCCACCAGCTCAAGGTTCATAACACCCCGGAACTGCATTTTGCATATGACGCTTCCGTCGAGACGGGAATACGCATCTCCAAGCTGATCGATGAAGCACTGGCGCCACCGCCACCGCCGGCCCGTCCGCGTCGGAAAACCGCCAAGAGCAAATAGGGGCGGCTGGCATGCAGCCGAGGCGTAATTGGCGCCACGTTGATGGCGTGTTGTTGCTCGATAAGCCGTATCGTCTGTCATCCAACGCAGCCTTGCAGTACGTGAAGCGCCTCTATCGGGCCGAAAAGGCCGGGCATACCGGAACGCTTGATCCCCTCGCGACAGGTGTATTGCCGATTTGTCTTGGCGAGGCCACAAAATTCGGCGGGATGCTGCTGGAGGCAGACAAGGGCTATCGTGCCACGCTGAAACTGGGTGAACGCACCGCGACGGGCGACGCCGAGGGTGAGATTCTGGAGCGCTGTGCGGTTGCTGTGGACGCTTCCACGCTTGCTGCCGCCCTGGAGCGCTTTCGGGGTGAAATCGTGCAGGTTCCCCCGATGTATTCGGCGCTAAAGCATCAGGGGCGTCCTCTGTATGAGTTGGCGCGCAAGGGACAGTCGGTTGAGCGAAAACCCAGGGATGTGCGGATTCTCAAACTCGAACTGGTCTCCTTTCAAGGGGCTGAATGCGTATTGGATGTCCTGTGCAGCAAGGGGACCTATATTCGAACGCTCGGGGAGGATATTGGCGCGGCATTGGGTTGTGGCGCACATCTGGCGGGATTGCAAAGAACACAGGTGGGGCCATTCGGTCTTGATCAGTCGTGGCAGGTGGAGCAACTGGAGGCCATGGCGGAGTCTGCCCGGGATGCCGTCCTGCGGCCCGTGGACGAGTTGGTTAAATCCTGGCTGCGGGCGGTCCTGCCCGAGCCAACCGCCATCCGCTTCCGTCAGGGACAGGCTGTGGATTCCCCGATAGCAAAATCATCCAAGGAAACAGAGAAAATTGCCGTCTATGATGCACAGGGAGTATTTCTGGGTGTTGGGGAGCTTGATGCCGCTGGCAAGCTCAGGCCGCGCCGATTATTGGGCGTCAAGCCGGGTCAAA
>CAIYPG010000009.1 GCA_903928055.1 uncultured beta proteobacterium
GCCAGATAGACATTCACACCCCTCCTGCGACAGTCGAAGCATTATAGCTCACGCCCGTGATGCAATTTCCTGCAAAGATACTGCCAATGACAGAACCACTCCAGACTAACAAACTATCCATTGTGCATCGCATGGCTGCAATCGAACCTTTTCGCGTCATGGAAATTCAAGAGCATGCAAATCGGCTGGAGCGAGCGGGCCGCAGCATCATTCACATGGAGATTGGTCAGCCGAATTTCGGTGCCCCAACGCAGGTTCTGAATGCCGCAACAGAAGCAATTCACAACCGATCACTTGGATATACCGGTGCACTGGGCATCACCGAGCTCAGGAAAGCGATTGCGCATTTTTATTCGCAATCTTTTGGCGCCACTATTCCATGGGAGCGCATCGTGATCACCGCCGGTGCATCCGGTGCCCTGCTGCTCGCACTGGGAACCCTGATCAATGCCGAGGACGAAGTACTGATGGCCGACCCATGCTATCCATGCAATCGGCATTTCGTCCGCCTGTTTGATGGAGTACCGGTTGCAATCCCCGCCACTGGGCAGCAGAACTATCAGCTGACCCTCTACGACATACAGCAACACTGGACACCGAAAACCCGCGGCGTCCTGATCGCTTCGCCCTCAAACCCGACCGGAACAGTCATCCCGGCAGATGAGTTGGGGAAAATCATCACCTGGGTACGCGGGCACGGCGGATTCGTAATCGTCGACGAAATTTATCAGAGCCTGGTTTACGAAATTGCTCCGGAAACGGCCTTGTCACTGTCGCAAGACATCCACGTCGTCAACAGCTTTTCCAAATACTTCGGAATGACCGGCTGGAGGCTGGGGTGGATGGTGGCGCCGGAACATTCCATACGGGATATTGAAAAATTGTCCCAGAACCTGTTTATATGCCCATCGGCACCTGCCCAATACGCGGCCCTCGCCGCCTTCAACGTAGATACACTATCAGTGCTTGAAGAACGCCGGCTGGAATTGCAGCGCAGAAGGGACTTCCTCCTGCCCGCGCTTCGAGCATTGGGATTTTCACTTCCGGTAAAGCCACAGGGGGCTTTTTATATCTATGCGGGATGCGAACGATTCGGACTGGGCGCGTCTGAATTTGTCCGTCACATCCTTGAAGAAGCAGGTGTGGCAATAACACCGGGCCTGGATTTCGGGGTCAGCAATGCGGAAAAATGCGTTCGCTTTTCCTATACGCGCTCGATGCACGAACTGGAAACAGGAGTGGGGCGGCTGAGCAGGCTACCAATCCTCAGATCGGCGCCCCCAGCGAAGCCGTAACCTCTGCCGGACGGGGTGGCTGCGGAATGGCACGACGCAACGCCTGATCAAGCCGGTCTTTTTCCAAGATCACTTTCTGGGCATAGGGATTGGCGTCATCACCATAAGCACCTACGTATAACTGCAATCCCCCCTCCAGCCCGCCGCCACGACGGATGCAATCCTTCAGAATCCTTGCGCCGATCAAGATATTGGTCATCGGATCAAGCACTGTATCGACCCCACCCAAGTCAGAAAACTTGTCCTGGTGATGTTGAGGCATGACTTGCATCAATCCCTTTGCGCCCATGTCACTTTCGGCGATTGGGTTGAAACGTGACTCGATGGCCATGACTGAGAGGATCAGTAATGGATCAAGGCCGACCTGCCTCCCGGCAGTATGTGCCGCACTGACCAATTGCTCAATGGCATCGCTCGATACGCGATAGCGACGCGAGAGATAGGTCGAAATAACCCGGAACCGGGGATTGTCACCATCCGCCGATGGCTCGAACAACGACACATTTTCATAATGAATTGAGCCAAATGCCGCAGACTCTTCGGCGTTGGCGAAGGGTAGCATGCGCCCCCCCTGTACTACCATGAACACCAACGCAAGAAGCCCTAGGCCCGCGAGTCCATTATGGAATACGCCGATCATTCGGCCGTAACGATTACTCAAATGCGCCTTCAGTTTGGTAGTGTTCATCACACACCTCCTTGTCAGACCGCCTCACCCGGGGGGCGAAGTTGGCCCAAAGCTACATCGTTAAGATCGCGCACAGCATCACAAACCCGGCTTTTTCGGGTAAGTCATTTATTTAATTCAATTATTAACCCAAGCTTCGATCAAACGCACACAAGGCGTGATCGGCCGGGCATAAAGATCGCCGGGATGGGCTCTAGACGCGTAAAACCAGCGTCAAGTTCCCGTGCGAATGGAAATTTCCAAGGCGCGATGTAAAGACATGATTTTATTAAAATACTTAAGTAAAGTCAAGCTTGGAAAATACGCCATCGCGTCAATGATTTGTGCGCCACAACAAACATAACTTCCTCCTTCAAAGAAGTTCCCGGCTTGACTGCCCGATGACCTGATAAACTAGCCAAGTCGCTCGGCAGAAAAGCCGGGAGATATCCCGTTACAACCGAATGCCTGCGGATCAGCCCGCGCCCGAAAGTTCGGGCTGTCCGCAGTCCATTCGGAACCGCTATGGCCTTGAGCCAGTCGGAAAAGGCCATGCCGCAGCAGGATTCAGGGCGGTTCTCGCCCCAGGCGCGGCCGCTGTGGACGGAGCCGGAGCTGCCGGAGCCACCATCGGAACCGCCGCCTTCGCTGCGGGCTTGCTAGCCTTCTTCACCGGCTTCTTAGCCGCTTTCTTTTTTTTCGCGGGCTTCTTTTTAGCCGACTTCTTCTTGCCGGCTTTCTTTTTGGCCGCTTTCTTTTTCGCGGGTTTCTTAGCTGCCTTCTTCTTTTTCGCAGCCTTCTTCTTCGCAGCCTTCTTTTTCGCCGCCTTCTTTTTGGCGGGTTTCTTTGCAGCCTTCTTCGCTTTTTTCTTCGTTGCCATGGTTGATATCTCCATCAAGAGTTAAAGGACAACACACAGAAACCCATCTGTAAGAGCATGGGCTATTCAACAACCGAGGCAAGCCTCGGCGCGCTGAATTCCTTGCCTGCCTTCATCGAAAGCAGGTCTTGGTAAAGGATGTCCGGATCAAGCCGTATACCTCCTTCCCAGACAACAGTTGCTGCAGCAGGATCCACCGCCACGCCACAGGCTGAACGCGCCTATTTCCAGCAGATTCCCGAGGAATATGCTGCCCTCCACGCCATCATCAAACCGCAGCCAGAGCCGATAGTCTTCGGAGGCTCTGCAATCAGTCACTCGATGCATGCCATCCCTCTGTGCAAAAAAACGCCCGCAACAGCGTCGCAAAAAAATACTTTGCGTCCAGAGAATGAAAAAGGAATCGGTGAATGGGAAACTTCGGCAATGTCCGCGCCGGCGGAGGGATGTGATTCGTTGACATTTGCAGCAACTTGCATCGGCGCCCTCATCGAGTTCCCGTTGTCTACTACCTGTTGTTACCCATCGGCATCAGCCCTGCGCGCACATTGAATACGTTGCTGCACGGCCCGCCATCGGCTGCAAGATCATTTAATCATCCCGAATCAAGCGCCTCGTAACCACAATATATAGTACCTTGACACGAGTCTGCAACTAATTCTAGTGCGCAGATTGTCAAGATGCAAGTCCTTCCACTCAACCACCGCCTTGACTCCATGTACCGCCTCGTAAATTTGCCTCGCTAAAGGGTCAACGCTCGCCTCCGAGAACGGAGGGCACATGGCCAAAAGACACGCGATCTTCATGGATCGTGCACATTAGAAAAACAGGACGGACCAATTCCCCGGCAAAGGAGCCCGCAAAATGTTCGGCGACTTCAGGATGACCGGATTTCCAATAAGCCACGAAGGTGGCTCCAGTCAAAAAGAGGCCCGGGATCAGTCTTCCGACCCGGCGCAATATCCGCATGACCCACTATATCCCTGATCGGATACCGCTCTTTCAGGGCTAGCGCCAGCTTCGCCAGAACGAAATACTGTGGCTCCGCAAAGGGCTGGGTGTCAGTCCCTTCCAGCTCCACGCCAATGGAAAAGTCGTTACAACGCTCCCGACCGTTCCATGCTGAATTTCCGGCATGCCATGCCCGCCGACCACAAGGGACGAACTGAATAAGCTCACCATCTCTGCGGATGAAGAAATGTGCCGAAACATGCAATCCACGCAGTTGCTCGAAATACGGATGACCGGAACAATCCAAGCTATTGCTGAATAGGGCCTCGACCTCCCCCCCACCAAATTCTCCTGGAGGCAGGCTGATCGCATGGATAACGAGGAGATGGATGCTCTCACCGTCCGGCCGATCATCCTGATTCGGTGAAAGACACAGCCGCGCCGCGCTGATAACCCCCGTCCGGTCAACATGCATAGACAGCCCAGTTTCCTGATGAGTGACCTACTGTATGCCGAGCCGCGCCATTCGATAACGCAGCGCCCGAAACGTGATGCCCAGAAGCTTCGCAGCTGCGGTGCGGTTAAACCTCGTCTGCGCGAGCGCCTCGAGTATTGCCTCCCGCTCAAGCCGGTCCAGGTATTCCTGCAATGGCCACCTTGCATCTGATCCGGGCGGGGCAGCACCACCTTCAGAGCCGAGGCTGGGTGGCGACAATTGCAGATCCTGCAAACTGATCTCATCTGACCCGGCAAGAGCAACCGCGCGCTCAAGAACATTCTCAAGTTCACGCACATTCCCCGGAAAATCGTACTGCTTGAGCGCATCCAACGCCGCCCTCGACAGCCGGGGACCGCTTGATTCCCCGGCCCTTCCGGCAAGCCGCCTGAGAATCGCCGCGGCAATGTCGGGAATATCCTCACGACACTCCCTCAAGGGCGGCATCTCCAGTTCAATGACTGCCAGCCGGTAATACAAATCCTGACGAAACTGCCCAGACTCAACGCGACTCTGAAGGTTCTGATGCGTCGCACAGATAATGCGAACATCCACAACCTCCTCGGCCGTCGCGCCAACCCTGCGAACGCGCTTTTCCTGTATGGCCCTGAGCAGCTTTACCTGCATCGCCAGCGGCAACTCCGCGACCTCATCAAGAAACAGGGTTCCATTGTCAGCTGCCTGGAAAAAACCCTGACGATCGGCATCGGCCCCCGTAAATGCGCCGCGGCGATACCCGAAAAACTCGCTCTCCCTGAGATTCTCCGGAATCGCGCCGCAATTCACCGCAACAAAGGCACGTTCCTTGCGCGCGCCATTGGCATGAATCAACCGGGCAGCCAGTTCCTTGCCGCTCCCCGACTCGCCTCGTATATAAACCGGCGCCTGACTACGTGAAAGCTTTTCGACCAGTCTTCGTACCTGCTCGATCGGCGCACTCGCACCGAGGAGACCACCATCGCTGTCGCCCCCTCCTCTTCCCCTTGAAGGAAGTACCAAAGCAGACTTGATCAAGGTCCGAAGTTGTTCCAAGGACAGCGGTTTGGTCAGATAATCAAATGCCCCCGCCTTGAGGGCTGCCACTGCGTTGCCGGCCGACCCGTGCGCGGTAATGACCGCAACCGGCACATCGGTACACTCAGCACCGATAAAACGAACAAGCTCAAGCCCCTCCCCATCAGGGAGCCGCATGTCGGTCAAACATAGATCGAACTGACGGGAGAGCAGGATTTTCTTCGCTTCATCGATCGTGCCTGCAGACTCAACCTCGAGCCCCATGCGCACAAGGGACAGCTCCAGAAGCTCCCGAATATCCGCCTCGTCATCGACCACTAACACCGATGGCACGGAGGGCGATGTTCGCTGCCTGTCGGCACGATCTGACCGCTTCAACGAGGATTGATTGGCCATACTATTCTGAAATTTGCGCCGACTGGGCGATCTACATACTCAAGGATTGCGCCATTCGCTGCACATAACTCACGCGCAATGTACAGCCCGAGTCCGGTACCGCCACTGTATGTTGTGAAGAAAGGCTCAAAGAGTTGGGGCTGAAGATTTTTCGCCACACCGTCGCCATCATCAATGATATTCAATTCTAGCCGATTGATACGGCGCTCCACCGCAATACGCACACTCGCTGGATGTTTTCGGCAATGGCGCCATGCGTTGCGCACCAGATTCCACACCACCTGATTGAGGTGAACCCGGTCAAATTCGACCACTGCGTCTCCGGGGGCCTCGAGTACAACCATGTCTTTCGACATTCCCTCTCGTTGCAGAAAGTCATCCACGAAACCCGCCAGGAACGGTGCAACTTCAATGGACTGTGCCTGCACGCGGTCTCTCCGGGACAACTCAAGCACATCGCGCACCATGCGGTCGAGGCGTTCGGCATTGTCCTGAATGATGCGCACCAATCTGTCACGGCCCGGGCCGTGCCCCTCCTCAACCAGCAGATCACCGGCATGGGTTATCGCTGACAAGGGATTTCGGATCTCATGGGCAATGTTGGCGGTCAGCCGACCGAGTGCCGCCAGCTTCAGCTGTTGAGCCTGTTCCTGCAGGCGGGATTGATCTTCGAGAAATACCAGAGTGAAGCTTCCCCCTCCGACGCCAGCCGCCACAAAACGTGCTTTCACATAGCGTCCGCTTTCAGGAAACCTCAGCATGGCCACAGCCGGCCCTGCGGAATCCCTCCAGCGCGCGAGATGCTCAGCCAACTCTCCGGAATAGGACTCGATCTGGTCCAGTTCCGGCGCGGGACGTCCGAGCAATCTGCCTGCCGCAGGGTTGCGCTGCCTCACCAACCCGTTTGCATCCACAACAAGGATCGCGTCCTGGACGTCCTGAATGACCAGTTGATTGATGCGCAACTGGTTGGCCAGGTCTGTGCCGCGCTGCCTGGCAACCTTCTCGTTCATGATCACCCTTTGAGCCAGTTGGTTGGTGATCAAGGCGGTTGCAAAATAGCCAATTGAAAGCAGGCCTGGCTGCAGATAGTTCGCGGTCCCGACGTCATGAACAAGTACCCAGTACGACTGCTCAAGTAGCAGCGCGATCGACGCAAGGGCGGCATAAAAAAGCATCAGCGCGCCCCGGCTTACAAGCGCCGCGCCGGCCAGGGAAGTCAGCAGCATTACACCAATGCCGCTCCGGAAACCGCTTGACGCGTACATCATGACAACGAAGGCAACAATGTCCGTAATGACATGCACCGACAGTTGAATGTCGAAGTAGGTCGGCCATTTCCGCATCACCGCCTGAAAACAGATGGCAAGCGCGAGGTAAAGGCCGCTGACAGCGGTGAACAAATGAGGCGCATGACTGCCAAGATTGAGCAGATCGCCATAAACGAGAACAGCCAGAAGAAAGACGGCAGCTATCGCAATTCGGTAGAAATTGAAGTAGCGAAGTGACACCCAGAACGAGTCCCCCGTATCGCTGCGTTGCGCCGACGGTGCCGGCATCGCAAGAACGCTCCCGGACATGTCAGGTTTCACGGCTCAGGAACCGGCGCAGATGCTCCTCACTGCAGAAAAGCCGCCCCGCCCCCGGAATGGCCTCTCCAGAAGGAAAATTGACCCCGCAAATCGCACACGGAACCATGACATCCATCTTAAACGAGGAAGGAGGCACTGAAGGATCACCTTTGCCTCGACTGACGAGACGCCGGCCCATGCCTTTCAGCATTGCACATACGACTACAACGGCGAGAATGAAGAAAAGCAGCTTGCCCACGCGGTCTCCAAAAATGGCAGCGAGACGAAACCGATTATAGCGGCCGCGTTGGAACGCCCTTTGGGCGTAACCACTTGATCAACAAACGGATGGTCGGGGTGAGAGGATTCGAACCTCCGACTCCTGCGTCCCGAACGCAGTACTCTACCAGGCTGAGCTACACCCCGAATCCACATCGGGCGCTGAATGCAGAAACCTGCATCAACCCAAGAGATGGACATCTTCCGCAAACCCTGCCATCGGTGATTTGCCACCAAGACCGGAGGAAAGAACTGATCCCAATGGTACCAGTACAGGTTCTTCGCCACAACCTGACGCAATGGCCATTGATCGATTGGCGCCAAGGGTTGGCGTTGAGCCATTCCACAATCACCCGCTCGACTCCGAAACCAGGCGCGGTACTTTCCGCACTCCACGTCACTCAAGCGGAATGAATTAGTGATCTCTTTCGACCGCAAAACAAGTCAGGTCAAGGAGTGCATCCTTGTAAGGCGACTTTGGAAGCCTCTCTATTGACTGACGCGCCAACTCCGCCTCACGCTTTGCCGCTTCTTCAGCGTAAGCTAGCGCCCCCGTGGCCCTGATGGCAGCCAGTACTTGAGGAAAGTCTTCCCTTCCGCCACGCTCTATTGCACTACGAACTATCGAAACATGCTCAGCCCCCCCCCGCAAAAGCACGTGAATCAGCGGAAGGGTCGGCTTGCCTTCATTCAGATCGTCTCCGAGACTCTTTCCCGTGCTGGCCGCATCGCCGGAGTAGTCCAGTACATCGTCGATCAGCTGAAACGCAGTCCCAAGATGCATCCCATACCGCGCAAACCCGTTTTCGACATCCGGGGGCACACCACCCAGTATCGCTCCAAGCTGGGCAGCAGCCTCAAACAATTTGGCTGTTTTGCGATGAATGACAGCCAGATATTCCGCTTCGCTAACCGCAGCGTTGTGAGTATTGAGAAGTTGAAGGACCTCTCCTTCGGCGATGGTATTAGTTGCATCAGCAAGTACTTCCATGACGCGGGAACTGCCCGCCGACACCATCATCTGGAATGCCCGCGAATAAAGAAAGTCCCCGACAAGCACACTGGCTGCATTGCCAAACTCTGAATTTGCCGTCTTTCGCCCACGCCGCAGCTCAGACTCATCCACCACATCGTCATGAAGCAACGTGGCGGTGTGTATGAATTCGACGACTGCAGCCAGATCCAGATGACGCGTTCCAGAATAGCCACTGGCTTTGGCCGAGAGCAGAACAAGCACCGGACGCATGCGTTTTCCGCCTGCACCGATAATGTAATCAGCAATTGAACGTATGAGAACCACATCCGAGTGCATGCTACGGCGGATAAGGGTATCCAGCGCAACCATGTCTGCAGATATAAGGGGGGTGAGAAAGTCAGCTTGCAATTGAAATATTCATAATAATCAATAAACTATCAGCCACTACCAAGAACACCGCCCCAGAATGGCCCGATGATTGAGGGAATTATGATTCGAGACAGGCTCTTTAATCCTCTGGTGGAAAGCATATCACGCCACGGTTGTCTGCTCGTCAGGAACTAGCGTATAATATTTGGTTTTCAAGCACTTCTTTGGGGCACCAACATGTACGCAGTAATAAAGACAGGCGGCAAGCAGTATCGCGTTTCTGCCGGCGAAAAGCTCAAAGTTGAAAGCTTGGTTGCCGAAATTGGCACCGAGGTGGTGCTCGGTGAGGTGCTTGCCGTCGGCGAAGGCGAAGCAATCAAGGTGGGAACCCCGCTCGTCGCAGGCGCGCAGGTAAAGGCTAAGGTAATTTCCCATGGAAAAGGCGACAAGGTGACCATATTCAAAATGCGCCGCCGCAAGCACTACCAGAAGCATCAGGGACATCGGCAAGGTTACACCGAACTCGAAATCACCGGCATCAGCGGTTGATCCGGATAATCCGGCGCAACTAGAAAAGAGAGCACACCATGGCACATAAAAAAGCAGGCGGCAGTTCCAGAAACGGCCGCGACTCACACTCGAAGCGGCTCGGAGTAAAACGTTTTGGCGGCCAAGAAGTCAATGCCGGCGAAATCATCGTGCGCCAGCGCGGCACTCGCGTCCACGCCGGCGAAAACGTTGGTATGGGCAAGGATCACACCTTGTTTGCGACAGCGCAGGGCAAGGTGCTGTTCACCACAAAAGGCCCAGCCGGCAAACACGTGGTCAGTATCATCACCGCGTAGGCTCCCGGGGTCCTACCCCGCAAAAGCCCTATCGCTCGCGGTAGGGCTTTTTTGTTTGTGACAGGCCATGAAGTTCATTGACGAAGCGAAGATTGAGGTAAGCGCCGGCAAAGGCGGCAACGGTGCCGTCTCCTTTCGCCGGGAGAAATTCATTCCCAGAGGTGGCCCGGATGGCGGTGACGGCGGTCGGGGCGGGAGCATTCGGGCCATCGCCGACCGGAACATCAACACTCTCGTCGACTACCGTTTTGCGCGCCTGCACCGCGCCAAGAATGGAGAGAGCGGGCGTGGCGCGCAATGCAATGGCGCAGGTGCCGATGACATACAGCTGCGCATGCCGGTAGGTACGGTCATCACGGATCTGGATACCGGTGAGCTCATTGCCGACCTGTCCCGCCACGGTCAGGTGGCCACCCTCGCCCAGGGCGGGCGCGGCGGAATGGGCAACATCAACTTTAAGTCGAGCACCAATCGCGCCCCTAGGCAAGCAACACCCGGCGAACCTGGAGAGAATCGCAAGCTCCGCCTCGAACTGAAAGTTCTTGCCGACGTGGGCCTGCTGGGGATGCCGAACGCAGGGAAATCAACCTTCATTCGAGCGGTATCCAGTGCCAAACCGAAGGTCGCAGACTACCCATTCACGACACTACATCCCCATCTCGGAGTGGTTCGCGTCGATACGGACCGTAGCTTCGTGATCGCAGACATACCCGGCCTCATCGAGGGTGCTGCCGAGGGCGCCGGCCTCGGGCATCAGTTCCTTCGACACCTGGCACGGACACGGCTTCTGCTGCACATTGTCGATCTGGCACCGACCGACCCCGATGTTGATCCGGTAAAAGATGCCCGTGCCATCGTGGCTGAGCTGAAAAAGTACGATCAGGGCCTTTACGACAAGCCGCGCTGGCTGGTGCTGAATAAAATGGACATGTTGAACGACGGGAAAAGCGAAGTAACCGCCAAGAAATTCGTCAAAGCACTACGCTGGAAGGGACCGAGCTTCACCATATCCGCGCTGACCGGTACCGGCTGCCGCGAATTGAGCTTTGCAATCATGAAACACCTGGACTCACTGCCACGCACGCAGGACTCCGATGTCGAACAATAAGCGCCTGGTCGTCAAGATTGGCAGCTCGCTCGTCACCAACCACGGACGGGGCCTGGATCGTCCCGCGATTGCCGAATGGGCAAGACAGGTGGCAAAGGTGCGATCCCTGGGCCACGACGTGGTTCTGGTTTCGAGTGGCGCCATCGCCGAAGGCATGCAGCGGCTGGGCTGGACACAGCGCCCGCACAGCATGCACGAGCTTCAGGCTGCTGCCGCCGTCGGACAAATGGGACTCGTCGAGGTCTACGAATCGTGCTTTCGCGAGCATGGCATGCGCACAGCCCAGGTGCTGCTCACACATGCCGACCTGGCTGACCGGCAGCGCTACCTGAATGCCCGCTCGACCCTGCTCACTCTGCTGTCCCTGGGCGTGATTCCGATCATCAATGAGAATGACACCGTGGTTACGGACGAAATCCGGTTTGGGGATAACGACACGTTGGGCGCACTGGTTACCAACCTGATCGAAGCCGACCGGCTCGTGATCCTGACTGATACGGATGGACTCTACAGCGCGGACCCTCGCAAGAACCTCGGGGCCACACTAGTACGCGAGGCGCGTGCATCAGATCCCTCACTGGAGGAGATGGCCGGCGGCGCCGGCTCGGCCATAGGTCGCGGTGGAATGATCACCAAAGTGGTCGCCGCCAAGCGTGCAGCCCGCAGTGGTGCGGACACCGTGATCGTTTCCGGGAATGTACCGGATGTCCTGCCCAGACTGATCAAGGAAGAACCGATTGGCACACTCCTGCGGGCATATGCCACGCCGTTGGCGGCAAGAAAGCAATGGCTTGCCGATCATGTCCAATTGGGTGGGCGCATCCTGATCGATGCCGGGGCGGCAGAAGCGCTGAAGGTCGGTGGCAAAAGCCTTCTTCCAATCGGGGTAGCCTCGATAGAGGGCAATTTCGAGCGTGGCGCCGTTGTGGCTTGCATTGCACCGGATGGAACTGAGATTGCCCGTGGCCTGGTCAACTACGGGGCGCACGAATCCCGGCAGATTGCCGGAAGGGCATCCTCAGATATCGAGACCATCTTGGGTTACGTGGACGAGTATGAATTGATCCACCGAGACAACCTCGTCGTACTCTGAACAGAACACACGCCGCCCATATCGGCGATTCCCCCTCCCAGTTCCTCAGGACGGGTTGGTAAAAGGCGGGGGCTGGTACCCGCCACGCTTCAGATAATTAATCACCTCGGCCGGGTCATGCGCCTTTATTTCTCCCGGGCAGAAATACAGTATCGCGAGCTCAGCATGATAGTTTGGCGGCACCCTTGAGTAACGCGTCCACGCCACATTGCGCGGCTGGACCCAGGTCTTGTCAGCGCGACCAACCGCATAGAGCTTGTATTCGTGTGTCTCGCAGCGCACCCCTTCGAAGCTGATGTTCTCGCTGCCGCTGGTGCTGCGCGCAACAAGTACGTATCTGACCACGCCATCCTGGCCAATATCGATCGAACTTCCATCAATCAGAAACCTGAATGATTTCGTCGCATCCACCGGTGCCGGAATAAGGTCTTCCGGCTTTGGGAAAGCCGGAAGCTTGGCCTGCTGCTCCACCCATTCCTCTTCATCGAAGTTGCTGCCAAGCCGCTGCGCTGCAGACGGCAGGGATATGCCTATCGTCGTCAAGACAAACCCGATAAGGGTAAAACGCTTCCAGTTCAAACCAGATCCTTGGTGAGAGTTGTTTGCACATTGGGAGGAAGGACAACGGACACATCATATGCAGGATGATCAATGCCCACCAGAAGTTTTGCCCCGCCCTTTAACGCGTCTGCCATTTCGTCGGTGAGCTCAAAACGCAGGAAGTGCACCGAGGAGGTCTTTTGTTCATTTTCCCGATCCATATCCTCATCCGCAATAGCCCAGACGCGATCATGCGCCTCGGCCTGCAGCCACGTTTTGTCCTCAATTCCGATCAAACGCCCGAGCCACACCCGTCTTTCCTCAGGATCGGGAAATTCGACCATCATTGTTGCCTTGAAATTACGGCCATCCGGAACCAGCGGATTATAGGCATCCAGTTCGTCCTGAATCAGTTCATCTTCGAAGATGCGTTCGGCTCGGAGCATCTCCTGAATCTGGTAACGAACCGTCAGTTCGTCCTCGAAGATCAGCGTGACATGCTCGCCAAGCGGCACCTTGCGCAGCTTCTTGTGCGCCATGACCTCGGAACGAAATGCGATGCGCCGCCGGGCGTAGGTTTCCAGTGGAAGCAGACTCTCCCTGGTGATTCTCGGCATGCTTTCAGGCTTCTTCAAAATCACAACCCATAGGCTATCCGGAGCAGCGTAAGCGGATGCTCCTTCCTTGCGCGTGTATCCCCCATGCCCTGCTCGATATGGCGTGCCGCAATGGCGCAATCCGAACTGATGTAATCGGGATCATCCGCAGCCATCTGCCGGAACACCGGCCGACCAATCTTCATGGAGTTTTCAAAAAATTCGGCCTTGACCCCCCAGGTTCCGTCATGACCAGAACATCGTTCCACCGTATTGATCGTCGTTCCCGGCACCATCTGCAGCATTTCGCGGGTCTTCTGGCCGACATTCTGCACCCGTGAGTGACAGGGAATATGGTACGAAACACGCCCAAGCTCACGAACAAACACGGTTTTCAGCAATCCATCGCGATGGCGTAATAAGAAGTACTCGAATGGATCGAACATGGCATCGCTGACCGCCTTCACATCGGCATCATCCGGAAACAGCAAGGGCAACTCCTGCTTGTACATCAGGGTACACGACGGCACGACAGTCAGGATCGCATAGCCTGCGTGGGCAAGCACGGCCAGCGACGGAATGTTCACCGCCTTCAGTTTCGCCACCGCATCAAGATCGCCAAGCTCCAGCTTGGGCATCCCGCAGCAAACCTCCTTCTCGACGATCCGATAGGGAATCTCGTTATGGTCAAGCACCCTCAGCAGGTCGTGCCCTATGTCGGGTTCGTTGTAGTTGACGTAGCAGGTTGAAAACACCGCAACCTTGCCCGGCGTATTGTTGCCATCCCTGACTTCATGGCCAGCCGATGCGACTGCTGTATTTCTGAACGTCGAGGGACTATACGGCGGAAGTCTGCGCTCCCGATGCACGCCAATTACCTTTTCCAAAACGGCACGGGCCGGCCCGCTGGCATTCACGACATTGACAGTTTGCGCGAAAACAGGAATGGCGGCCAATTTGCCGATCGCATCCGTGGAAGAAAGCAGCCTGTCCCGTACACTCGCCCCGGCCTTCTTGAACTTGACCGCCTTGGCCCTGAGCATAAGATGCGGAAAGTCCACGTTCCACTCATGCGGTGGCACGTATGGACATTTAGTCATGTAGCACAGATCGCACAGGTAGCACTGGTCGACTACTTTCCAGTAATCCTGCTTTTCCACGCCATCCATCTCACCCGTCTTGCCTTCGTCAATGAGATCGAACAAGGTGGGAAACGAGGTACACAAGCTGACGCAGCGGCGGCAGCCATGGCATATGTCATAAACCCGGTGCAGTTCGTCAACGAGTTTTGCCTCGTCGTAGAAATCAGCGGACTGCCATTCGATCGGGTGGCGAGTGGGGGCTTTCAGCCCCCCTTCACGTGCACTCATGGAGTTCGGGTGATGCGTGAGGCCGCAGGCCAGACCATTGCGCCGACCCGCGGGATTAAGCTTCTCGGAACTACCCCAACCTCAGTCGACGAGTGCGTCGAGTGCCTTCTGGAAGCGGTTGGCATGCGAGCGCTCCGCCTTGGCGAGGGTTTCGAACCAATCGGCGATTTCATCAAACCCTTCTCCGCGGGCCGTCTTGGCCATGCCCGGATACATGTCCGTGTACTCGTGGGTTTCGCCAGCAATGGCGGCTTTAAGGTTATTGCGCGTACCACCAATCGGTAGATCCGTCGCCGGGTCGCCACACTGCTCCAGATACTCGAGATGGCCATGCGCATGACCGGTCTCGCCTTCAGCGGTGGAACGGAATACCGCTGCCACATCATTCTGCCCTTCAACGTCCGCCTTGGCCGCGAAATACAAGTATCGACGATTGGCCTGGGATTCTCCGGCGAAAGCCGCTTTCAGGTTGTCCTGAGTTTTTGAGCCCTTGAGTTTCATCGCTATCTCCTTCCTTAAAAATTAGAATAACTCTAATATATGGACCAAGTTTAAGTTCAACGAATTTGGACGTCAAGCGACCGACCCTATTTCCGAAATTGGGATCAGGTACCAGGCAAATGACCGACCGCCCCCTCCTGCCCTTCCCGATGATCCCGAAACAGGTAATGGGAGAGCTCAGTCAACGCCTGGTGATAGACCTCTCGCTTGAATTCAATGACCGCATTCAACGGCGCCCAATACTCATGCCATCGCCACGCATCAAATTCCGGCTTGGCATTGGCCCGCAGCGAGACATCACTGTCACGCCCCACCAGGCGCAGCAGAAACCAGATCTGCTTCTGCCCGCGGTAATTGCCGCGCCATTCACGCCTCAGCCACTGTGTCGGCACGTCGTAACGAAGCCAGTTCCGGGTCCGCCCAAGGATTTTCACGTGCTCGGGCAACAACCCGACCTCTTCCTGCAGCTCGCGATACATCGCCTGCACCGGTGTTTCGCCGTGCTTGATGCCGCCCTGCGGAAACTGCCACGAATGTTCCCTGACCCGCTTTCCCCAAAAGACCTCATTGCGCCAGTTGCACAGAATGATGCCGACGTTCGGGCGATAGCCTTCTCGATCGAGCATGCTCGTTCCAGCAAAGATTGATTGGGTTCATTCTTTCACATTTTCCCCATGAAATGAAGGCACCATGCCCCTCTCCGGAAGCGCACCTCCCTGCATGCTTCAAGTAAAATGTGCCGCCGCCTGATCTGCTGCGGCCAGCCCTCCGCACACCTCGACCAGAAAGTTTTCATGCGCGCCACCCGGTTTTTCATTTCCACCCTCAAGGAAGCCCCCTCCGACGCAGAAATCGTCAGCCATAAGCTGATGTTGCGTGCCGGGCTTATCCGACGCCTCGCCGGAGGCATTTACACCTGGATGCCTCTCGGCCTTAGGGTAATGCGGAAGGTGGAGGCCATTGTTCGCGAGGAGATGGACCGTTCAGGCGCGATTGAATTATCCATGCCGCTCGTCCAGCCGGCAGAGCTGTGGCAGGAATCGAACCGCTGGCAGGCCTATGGCCCGGAACTGCTACGCTTCAAGGACCGGCACGATCGCGACTTTGTAATCCAGCCCACTTCGGAAGAAGTGGTCACGGACATTGCGCGCAATGAAATTCGCAGCTATCGCCAATTGCCGGTGCACTTCTACCAGATTCAGAGCAAGTTCCGCGATGAGCGCCGCCCTCGATTTGGTGTGATGCGCGGACGCGAATTCCTGATGAAGGATGGCTATTCGTTCCATGCAAATTACGAAGACCTGGAGCGTGAATACCGGAACATGTACGAAACCTATGGCCGGATTTTCACACGTCTCGGACTCCAGTTCCGTGCAGTGGCGGCCGACACCGGTTCAATCGGCGGCACGGGATCGCATGAATTCCATGTGCTGGCGGATTCCGGAGAGGATGCCATCGCGTTCTGCACCGGATCGGACTACGCGGCCAACGTCGAATTGGCAGAAGCCGTGGCGCCGTCGGTGCCGCGCGGCGCACCGGTTTCCACAATGGCCAAGGTACCCACACCCGGCAAGAAGACCTGCGAAGAAGTCTCCGAATTGCTCCGACTCCCATTGCAGCAATCGGTCAAGGCAATCGCCCTGGTCCATGAGTCGGATCAGGGAAGGCCTGGAACCTTCCATCTGTTGCTGGTGCGTGGTGATCACACATTGAACGAAATCAAGGCTGGCAAGCTGGAGGGACTGTCACCGTTCAGGTTTGCCACGGACGCGGAAATCCGGCAGCACATGGGCTGCGAAGCCGGCTACATCGGACCGGTCGGTGTCGGCGGCAGTGTGCGCGTCATCGCCGACCGCACCGTCGCTGCAATGAGCAATTTTGTCTGCGGCGCCAACGAGGCGGGCTTTCACCTGACCGGCGTGAACTGGGGCCGCGACCTGCCGGAACCCTCGCTTGTCGCCGACATTCGCAACGTGCTGAAGGGCGACCTCAGCCCGGATGGCAAGGGCGAACTGGATTTGTGCCGCGGCATCGAAGTCGGCCACATCTTCCAGCTGCGCACCAAGTACGCCGAAGCACTGAAATGCACCTTCCTCGACGAAACCGGCAAACAACGCCTCATGGAAATGGGCTGCTACGGCATCGGCGTCACGCGCATTGTGGGCGCGGCCATCGAACAGGGCAATGACGAGCGCGGCATCATCTTCCCTGACGCAATTGCGCCTTTCCGCCTGGCCATCGTTCCCATCGGCATGAAGAAAAGCGACACGGTACGCGCCGCAGCGGAAAAGCTCTACACGGAAATGCAGGCGGCCGGCGTTGATGTGCTGCTCGATGATCGCGACGAGCGCCCGGGCGTGCTGTTTGCGGACATCGAGCTCACCGGGATTCCGCACCGCATCGTCATCGGAGAACGCGGATTGAAGGACGGCGTCGCCGAATACCAGGGTCGCCGGGACAAGGAGGCGCAGCGCATTGCGCTGGCCGACTGCGCCGCATTCATCCTGCAGCGACTCCAGGGATGATGCCGCTGCGCCGCTCCGCATTGGTTCTGCTCATCAGCGCGGCGTTGGCCGGTCAGGCTACGGCCGGCAATCAGATTTACGAGCCTCTGGCCGCGAGTGTCCAGGCCGGGCTGCAGGCATCGATTGCCGACATGCCAGCACCGCACCACGGATTTTCCAGGTCGATTGACGCGGTCAACTGGCTGACCGAGATGTCACGCCGGCTGGAGCGGCGCATCCCCCTGTTCGAAACACGCCTGGAATTCCTGCGCACCGTGCACTATGAGGCCACGCGATCCGGCATAGACCCGCAATTGCTGCTGGCCCTCATTCAGGTGGAAAGCAATTTCCGCAAGTACGCGGTCTCGGGCGCCGGTGCACGGGGCTACATGCAGGTCATGCCGTTCTGGACCGGCCTCATCGGGCGGAGGGAACACAACCTGTTCAACCTTCGCACCAACCTGCGCTATGGCTGTGTAATCCTGCGGCACTACCTGGACATCGAGAACGGCAACGTATTCCGTGCGCTGGGCCGTTACAACGGCAGCCTGGGAAAACCGGAATACCCGAACATGGTCAACGCAGCACTTCGCAACTCGTGGAGCTACGATCACAGCGCATCGACGGCACCACCCGCGAACTCACCTGCCGCCGGAGTGGCGAACCCTCGTCCCCAGCCGGTCAGGCAGGAAACGCGTCGCTGATGGTCTTTTGTACGGCCAGCGCAGCGGCGCGGGGATCCGCCGCCTGGCGAATGGGCCGGCCGACGACAATGTAGTCGGCGCCATTGGCAAAGGCCTGGGCGACATCCACGGTGCGCTTCTGGTCATCGGCGGGCTTGTTCTCCACCGGCCGAATTCCCGGCGTCACCACCAATACCCTTGAACCCAGCTCACGCTTCAGCGCAGGCGCCTCCAGGCCCGAAGAAATCACGCCATCACACCCGGCTTCCAGGGCCCTCCGTGCCCGGGACAGAACCAGCTTTTCCACGTCACACTGGAATCCGAGGTCATCCAGGTCGCCGCGATCAAGGCTCGTCAATGCGGTGACCGCGAGAATCTTCACATCGCCTTTTTCGCGACCTGCTGCTTCCAGAATGGCCTGATTGCCATGCACAGTGGCAAAGGTAACGCCGCGATTGCGCAATCCTCGCACCGCAGCCTGCACCGTTTCCGGCACATCAAAGAATTTGAGGTCGACAAAAACCTTGTTGCCGCGGGCGACCAGCCAGTCGACGAGTTCGAAGTAACCGCCGGCCATGAACAGCTCAAGGCCGACCTTGTAGAAACAGGCGGCATCGCCGAGTTTGGTGACAAATGCCTTCGCCTCGTCGGCCGAAGGAAGGTCAAGCGCGACAATAAGGCGTTCGCGTGCAGGAATGGACTTGCCGGAATGTGTGGACATGGCGCAATCAGTCAGATGTTGGCTGCATTTTAGCCCATCCCCCACCTCTGCCAAACGGGCGAATCACGCCGGCGCCGGCTTTCGCGAAAGGTTCAGGAGGTCATGCACATTGAGCGCCAGTGCATCATCCAGTCCCGCGCCCAATTGCCTCAACATGGGTGCAAGCTCCGGATGTTCAGCCGCAGCCGCAAGCGACTCCGGGGACAGCACGAAGCGCCGGCAGACATCTGCCAGGCGAATCGCCGCCGGATCACAGATGAGCACCCAGCGCCCGCCTTCCACCTGCCCAGCCCAACCGCCAGCGGCCAGTGATTCCAGAAGGCGCTCACAGTGATCACGCGGCAGTCGGGCCCGCGCAGCAATTTGCGCCAGGACCATGGGTTCCGCCGCAACATGCGCTTTCGCCAGGACGATGAGAATGTCCGTTGCCTCGCAGAACTCCGCGCCAGGCAGATCGGAACGCGAGGCGCGCAGATGCCCGTAATCAGGCAGGCTGGCAGCCACCACCGCACCCAGCACGGCAACCACCCAGGACAGGTAGATCCATAACAGGAATATCGGGAAGGTGGCGAACGTCCCGTACACCATTGCATAGGTGGGCACCTTGGACACATAAATTGCGAATCCTCGCTTGGCCAATTCGAAGAGCACCCCGGCCACCACACCGCCAATCAACGCGTGCCGGAATTCAATGGTCCGTGCCGGGACAATGAAGTACAGAAGCGTGAAGGCCGCAATGGTCAGCACAAAGGGCACCAGCCAGAGCACCGCTACGCCCAGCAGCGGCACCGCCCTGGCAAGGCCCACCGATGCGCTGACCAGATAGGAGGTCATGGTGAGGCTGGCGCCGATCAGCACGGGCGCGAGCGTGAGAATCGCCCAGTACACGACGATGCGCTGCACCAACGGGCGGCGGCGGCGCAACTGCCAGATGACATTGAACGCACGCTCGATGGTCAGCATGGTCAGGAATGACGTCACCCCCAGCACCGACAGGCCGAGCAGTGTCAGGCGCCCTGCGCGCTGGGAGAACTGGTCGATATAGCGCAATACGGTCTTGCCGATCTGTTCGGGCAACACGTGCGAAGCAATGAAGTCATTGATCTGACCGGTCATGTCCGAGAACGCCGGAAAGGCTGATGCCACGGTCAGCATCACGGTCAACAGCGGCACCAGTGCAAGGAGCGTCGTGAACGTCAGGCTGGATGCCAGTTGCAGGCAGCGATCCTCGTGGAAACGCAGCGCCACCTGCCGGACGAATCGTGACAGGGGGCGGGAAAGAATTGACGTCATGTAAGTGCCATTCCGCTGCGGACGGTCGCCTATAATAACCGCACTGCATCAGCCCATTATGACTTCACCTTCCATGACTGAAATTCTCGTCCTCTATTACAGTCGCCATGGCGCGGTTCGCGACATGGCCCGCGCCATCGCCACCGGCATCGAAGAAGTGGAAGGTGCAGCAGCACGGCCGCGAACCGTGCCGGCCGTCTCCACCGTGACCGAGGCCACCGAACCCGAGATCCCCGCTGAAGGTCCGCCCTATTGCGAATTGCGCGACCTCGAAGAATGCGCCGGCATCGCGCTGGGCAGTCCGACGCGCTTCGGCAACATGGCCGCGCCCATGAAGTACTTTCTCGATGGCACCTCGGTCCAGTGGGCCAGGGGAACGCTGTCCGGAAAACCGGCGGCCGTGTTTACTTCCACTGCCACATTGCATGGCGGCCAGGAGAGCACCCTGCTCTCCATGATGCTGCCGCTGCTGCACCATGGCATGCTGATCGTTGGCCTGCCCTATACCGAAGCGGAACTGGGCGCCACGACCAGCGGCGGAACACCTTACGGCGCCAGTCATTACGCCGCCGACAATCGCAGCGTCGATGAGATCGAACTGAAACTGTGCCGCGCACTGGGCCGCAGACTGGCCGGCGTCGCCCTGAAGCTGTCGCGCGCGTGAGTGAGATATGAACAACATCGGCAATGACCCGCTGCCGCCGGGAATGAAGGCGCGGCGCTACCTGAGGGCACAGCATGCAGGCGTGCTGTCCACCCTTTCGGCACGTCTGGACGGGCATCCGTTCGGATCCATCCTTCCCTTTGTTCTTGACCATGCGGCGAAGCCTGTCATTCTGGTCAGTCGCCTGGCCGAGCACACCCGCAACATCGCGGCTGATGCCAGAGTCAGCCTGCTGGCCCACGACCGGATTGACGATGTGCAGGCCGGAGCGCGCGTCACGCTGGTCGGGGAAGCGCGTGTACTGGAAACCGCGGAACTTGCCGCAGCACAAGCCCGCTATCTGGTATTCTTTCCGGATGCAGCACGCCTGCTGGCACTGGGCGACTTCACGTTCTTTTGCATAGTCCCGAAGACATTGCGATATATCGCCGGATTCGGCGACATCCGCTGGATCGCCGCCGCAGACTACGCGCCACCACCGCCCAACGAAATTGGCGTGGCTGAAGCGGACATCGTTGCGCACATGAACGCCGACCACGCCGATAACCTGAAGGACTTTTGCCGGCATTTCCTGGGTACGACTCCGGAAACTGCCAGCATGATCGGCATTGACTGCGATGGCTTCGACCTGCGCGCCGTCGGCACCCTAGCCCGCATTGATTTCGACACCCCGGTAACAAATGCCGCCGAGGCCAGGGCGGCGCTTGTGGCAATGGCACGCACGGCACGGGGGGAACGTCCGTGAAACCGGCACAGATCGCCAACCTGGCGGCCGTCAGCCTGGTGACCCTGATCTTCCTGTGCCTCGCCTGGGAACTCTGGCTTGCGCCATTGCGGCCGGGCGGCTCCTGGCTGCTGATCAAGGCCTTCCCGTTGCTAGCACCGCTGCCGGGCGTGCTGCGTGCGAGGCGCTACACGTTCCAGTGGTCATCCATGCTGATACTCGCTTACTTCACTGAAGGGGTTGTACGCGCCATGTCTGAACGCGGCACATCGGCCGTACTGGCCGTGATCGAGACTGTGCTGACCCTCATTTTTTTCGCAGCAGCGATAGCGTTTGCCCGCCTCACCCGGCCTTCGCTGCACATGAACACCGCAGAAAGATAATGATCAATTCTGACTTCAAAAATCAGTTTCACGCGATTTAACGACACATTTATTATCATGGATAATCCGTGGAAACCGCCGCAGGCCGACTCAGGCAAGCCTACTTGCCGCGCTCCCGATGTTCGCGGTTCAGCTTCCAGATCCAGTAGACATACCCGGACAGGCTGTAGGCAACGAACCCGAGAAACAGGATGACGGGCGGCTTGGTCGATATCAGCACCAGGACAAGAACAATCAGCAGGATGGCCCAGAACGGCACGCTGCGGCGCAGATTGATGTCCTTGAAACTGTAGAACGGGATATTGCTCACCATCGTGATTCCGGCAAACAGCGTCACAACAAACGCGACGCCGCGCAGCGTGGCCTCGCGCACGATGCCCAGATCATCACTGAGCCAGACCAGCCCCGCACACAGGGCGGCAGCAGCGGGGCTGGGGAGCCCCTGGAAGAACCGCTTGTCGACGATATCGAGATTCGTATTGAAGCGTGCCAGCCGCAGTGCTGCTCCGGCGCAATACACAAACGATGCAATCCAGCCCAGGCGTCCCAGGGGTTGCAGCGCCCACACATACATCACGAGCGCCGGTGCAGCGCCAAATGACACCATGTCGGAAAGCGAATCGTATTCGGCACCGAATGCGCTTTGCGTACGGGTCAGCCGGGCAATCCGGCCATCAAGCCCGTCCAGCACCATGGCCACGAAAATCCCCACTGCCGCCTGGTCAAATCGCGCGTTCATCGCCATCACAATGGCGTAAAAGCCCGCAAACAGCGAGCCCGTGGTGAACAGGTTGGGCAGCAGATAGATGCCGCGCCGGCGAAGTTCGCGGTTCAACAGGGGTTTGCGGGGTTCAAACTCGCTCATGGTCTTGTCATTGGCCTCGTTGAGTTGGACGGGAACGCGCTTGTCGCCCCCGCTGCGAACAGGACCGCAGGTTACAGTATGGCAAGCCGGGTAAAGAATGCGTAAGTCTTTTGGCCCAGGGAGCAACCGGACATCACTTCTTGTCCTCTTCAGTCCGGCTGCGTTCGGCACCCTGATTTACAGCGGCAGCGGCATCGGCCGCCGCCTTGTCGACAATCTGCTTGGGCATGTCACCGACCTGCTTTGCGGCGGTCGATTCCGGCACCTTGTCGCCGCAGGCCGCAAGCGACAGCAGCAAAGCACACACGGACAGGCGGCGCCCCATTCGCAAAACAGCGGGGCCGATGCGATATCCTGCGATGCTCGATGACACGATCAATTGCGCGACTGGTCGACGAGCTTGTTCTTCTTGATCCAGGGCATCATGGCACGCAACTTCTCGCCAACCACTTCGATCTGATGGCCGGACAGGTTGCGGCGCTGCGCGAGCAGCGTCGGCGCACCAGCACGGTTCTCCAGGATGAATTCCTTGGCGTACTGCCCGCTCTGGATTTCCGCGAGGATTCGCTTCATTTCCTTCTTGGTGTCTTCGGTGACGATGCGCGGACCACGCGTAATGTCGCCGTACTCTGCATTGTTGGAAATCGAGTAGTGCATGTTGGCCAGTCCACCCTCATAGATGAGGTCGACGATCAGCTTCAGTTCATGCAGACACTCGAAGTAGGCCATCTCCGGGGCATACCCCGCCTCTACCAGTGTCTCGAAGCCGTTCTTGATCAGTTCGACCGTGCCGCCACACAGCACCACCTGCTCGCCGAACAGATCGGTTTCGGTTTCTTCGCGGAAATTGGTCTCGATGATTCCGGCCTTGCCACCGCCGATGGCAGCCGCGTAGGACAGCGCAATGTCGCGTGCCTTCTTGGTCGCATTCTGATGCACGGCGATCAGCATGGGCACGCCGCCACCCTGGGCGTAGGTTCCGCGAACGGTGTGGCCTGGCGCCTTGGGGGCGATCATGATCACATCCAGATCCTTGCGCGGCAGGACCTGGCCATAGTGGACATTGAAGCCGTGCGCGAAAGCCAGTGCCGCGCCCTTGCGGATGTTCGGCTCGACTTCCGCGGCGTACACCGAGGCAATCTGCTCATCCGGCATCAGCAGCATGACGACGTCCGCGCCCCTCACTGCATCGGCGATTTCCTTAACGACGAGGCCGCCGGCCTTCTTGGCCTTGTCCCAGGACGCGCCGCCCTTGCGCAGGCCGACGGTGACCTTGATGCCGGAATCACGCAGGTTCTGGGCGTGCGCATGGCCTTGCGAGCCATAACCTACGATGGTGACCTTGCGCCCCTTGATGAGGGACAGGTCGGCGTCCTTGTCATAAAAAACTTTCATTGCCATCTCTCCAATCGAAAATCCAAAAATGACGACACGGGCTGGCCATGTCGCGGTGATCGTTCCGTCCGGTCAATCGCTCAGGCGCGCAACACCCGCTCGCCGCGGGCAATTCCGGATGCGCCGGTGCGCACCGTTTCCAGGATCACGCTCTTGTCGAGCGCCTCAAGAAATGCATCGAGCTTCGCACCGGTGCCAGTGAGTTCTATCGTATAGGTGCCATCGGTCACATCAATGATGCGGCCACGGAAAATGTCCGACATGCGCTTCATTTCCTCGCGGTCCTTGCCTGCGGCACGCACCTTGATGAGCATGAGTTCACGCTCGATGTGCGCCGCTTCGGACAGGTCCACGACCTTGACCACTTCAATCAGCTTGTTCAGCTGCTTGGTGATCTGCTCCACAACATCGTCCGAGCCCGAGGTGATGACGGTCATGCGCGACAGCGAAGCATCTTCGGTCGGCGCCACGGTCAGTGATTCGATGTTGTAGGCCCGGGCCGAGAAAAGGCCCGCGACCCGGGATAGTGCGCCGGCTTCGTTCTCGAGAAGAACGGAAATGATATGTCTCACAAACCCTCCGCTGAGGCCCGCTCCCGGCGACGACACAGCGTCAGCCGTTTATGCGACGCTCGTGGCGCCGCGAAGCCGGGCTCCCTTCAGCCATTTTCCAAAAATGCGATACCCGGAACACCGGGCATCTCCCATGCCGCCGCCTGCGCGGATCGGCGCATACAGCGCTTGCTACAGTTCTTCTGCCAGGATCATCTCGGTGATGCCCTTGCCGCCGGGCACCATCGGATACACGTTCTCGGTCTGGTCGGTCAGAAAATCCATGAATATCAGGTCATCCTTGCGCGCAAACGCCTCGCGCAGCGCCGGCTCGACATCCTTCGGATCCTCGATGCGCATGCCCGAGTGGCCATAGCCCTCGGCCAGCTTCACGAAATCCGGCAGTGCATTCATGTACGACTCGGAATAGCGATTGCCGTGGAAGAACTGCTGCCACTGCCGCACCATGCCCATGTACCGGTTGTTCAGGTTGATGATCTTGATCGGCAACCGGTACTGCTTGCAGGTCGACAACTCCTGCAGGCACATCTGGATCGACGACTCTCCGGTCACGCAGGCCACCGTCGCGCCCGGGTTCGCAAGCTGGGTGCCCATGGCCGCCGGCAGGCCGAAGCCCATCGTCCCCAGGCCGCCGGAATTGATCCAGCGACGGGGCTGATCGAATTTGTAGAACTGCGCGGCCCACATCTGGTGCTGCCCCACATCAGAGGTCACGAAGGCGTCGCCCTTGGTGATTTCCCAGAGTTTTTCCACAACGAACTGCGGCTTGATGATGGCAGCCTTGTGGTCATAACGCAGACAATCCTTCGAGCGCCACTCCTCAATCTGCGCCCACCATGCCTTGAGTGCCTTGGCATCCTGCTTCTCCTTGGCCGACTCGAGCGCCTTGAGGAGATCGTCAATGACGTCACCCACATCACCCACAATCGGAACGTCCACCTTGACGCGCTTGGAGATCGACGAGGGATCAATGTCGATATGGATGATCTTCCGCGCCACGCTGCCAAAATGCTTGGGGTCGCCGATCACGCGATCGTCAAAGCGGGCGCCGATCGCGATCAGCACATCGCTGTGCTGCATGGCCATGTTCGCCTGGTAGGTGCCATGCATGCCGAGCATGCCCAGGAACTGCTTGTCGGTGGCCGGGTAGGCTCCCAGACCCATCAGGGTATTCGTGCAGGGTACACCCAGCGTCTGCACCAGTTTCCTCAGTTGCGCCGACGCATTGCCAAGCACGACACCACCGCCGGAATAAACCATGGGCCGCTTGGCCTCGAGCAGCAACTGCGCTGCTTTCTTGATCTGTCCGGGGTGGCCCTTGGTGACCGGGTTGTAGGAACGCAGTGAAACCGTCTTCGGATATTCAAAGACGCATTTTGCCGCTGTAATGTCCTTGGGAATGTCGACCAGGACGGGACCCGGCCGGCCGGATCTGGCGATATGGAACGCCTTCTTCATCGTCGGGGCAATGTCCTCGACCGCCTTCACGAGGAAATTGTGCTTGACGCAGGGACGCGTGATGCCAACCGCATCGCATTCCTGGAAGGCATCCTCGCCAATGGCATACGTCGGCACCTGTCCACTGATACTGACCATGGGAAGGGAGTCCATGTACGCCGTGGCAATGCCGGTGACGGCGTTGGTCACGCCCGGTCCGGAGGTCACCAGGCAAACCCCGACCTTCTTGCTCGCCCTCGAGTAGCCATCGGCAGCGTGCGCCGCCGCCTGCTCATGGCGGACCAGGATGTGCTTCACCTTGTCCTGCTTGAACAGCTCGTCGTAGATCCAGAGCACCGCGCCGCCCGGATAGCCAAATATGCAATCGACGCCCTCTTCCTGAAGGCTTCGCACCACAATTTCCGCGCCCGAAATTTCCGCGCCGGTGAGTTCCATGATTTCCACGTCCTGCCGCATATGGGAAAAAGTCTTCAAGGATAAGCGTTGATCGAAAATTGGTCAAGATTCCGGGTACTTATGTGCACTTCTCGCCCCCGGCGAGCCCATGACTTTGATAACATGCAGCGCAACGGGCCGGAGTTCAAACGACAACACATAACGCGAGAGGAAGCGCACCTGGCCACCCGAAACGAAATGTCCGAGTTTCTTGCCGGAGCCGAGCGCCGCGCCTTCAAGCAGGCGCTGTTCGCCGTTCGTGATCAGGAACATGCTCTTGATATCGTTCAGGACTCGATGCTGAAGCTTGCAGAGAATTACGGCGACAAGCCTGCGTCCGAGTTGCCGATGTTGTTTCAGCGCATCTTCCAGAACACCATCCGCGACTTTTACCGTCGGCAGAAGGTACGTTCAATGTGGACGACACTGCTGTCCGCCCTGTCGCCCAACCGGGACGAGGAGGATTCCGATCCTCTGGAAACTTTGGAGGTGGATGGCGAGTCCAAGTTTGATGGTCCGGCGCAACACCTTGAGAAGTCACAACTTGTTGAATTAATTGACAAAGAACTTCAGAAGTTACCCGCACGTCAACGCCAGGCCTTCCTGCTGCGTTACTGGGAGGAGATGGACGTTGCTGAAACGGCGCTCGTGATGGGGTGCTCGCAAGGCAGCGTCAAGACCCATTGCTCCCGTGCCGCGCATACCTTGGCTGCCGCATTAAGGGCTAAAGGAATTGAGCCATGAATGAACAACAATTCGGCTATCGGATCAAGCAAGGCCTGAATCAGGGCCTGACCCTGAACGCGGCCGCTCTCAGCCGTCTCAAGGCAGCTCGGGAGATGGCGCTGGAACACCAGCGCGCCTCGGCTCCGTTGCACGTGCTTGCCTGGGCGCATAACGGGGCCGGCCTGTCATCCCGCTCCATGGCACCCCGTCTGCTTCTTTCCGGACTGCTGCTTGTCCTGGGGCTGCTGGCCACAAATTACTGGTATCAGGCCCAACAGGCCCAGCAGGCCGAAGAAACCCTGGAAATCGATGCCGCGGTACTGACAGGCGATTTGCCGATTGATGCATATATGGACAAAGGTTTCGACGCATGGCTAAAGAGCTCATTGGACTAGCGCTTTCGCTATGCATTTCCCTGTCCTCATTCGGCGCCTTTGGCGCGAGCCCTCCAAAGAAGCCTACCATCTGGGCTGATCTCCCGGCCGAGCAGCAGCATATTCTCGCGCCCCTCGCACCGCGCTGGGACGGCATGACGGTTCAGCGCAAGACCTTCTGGCTGGGTATCGCAAAGAAGTACCCTTCTATGCCTGCCGAAGAACAGGCAAAGACTCAGGTTCGCATGGAACAGTGGGCTAAATTGTCCCAGGAGGAACGTCGGACGGTGCGTGAAGGTTACAAGAACATCCAGAAGCTTCCGCCGGAAAAAAAGCAGACCCTCAAGCAGCAATGGGATGAATATAACAAGCTGCCCGAGGAGGAGCGCCGCAGATTGAGCGTCAGCGCCAAAACCCCTCCGCCCAAGGCATCGTCCGTCCCACCCAGCCCTCCTGCCGCAGCCAAGTAAGCCTTCTGTGCCCCCGGCAAGCGCGCACCAGCCAGCCAGTCTGGCCCGCCGGCTCGCAGCCATGCTGTACGAAGGGCTGCTGTTGTTCGGCGTGGTTTTCTTCGCCGGGTTGGCATTCTTCGCTGCGCTCGGCGCCAACACCCCGCTCTCCGGGTGGCACAGGCACATCTTCCAGATCTATCTGTTCTTCGGAATCGGGCTGTATTTCAACTGGTGCTGGCTCAAAGGAGGCCAGACCCTGGCCATGAAGACCTGGAAGCTGCGACTGGAAAGCGCCGACGGCAACAAGCTGTCGCCACAGCAGGCGCTCAGCCGATATGCGCTGTCCTGGCTTTCCCTCGGGCTGGTCGGGACCGGATTCCTGTGGGCCCTCATCGATCGCGACCGGCAATTCCTGCACGACCGCATCGCCGGCACCCGTATCGTACGGATATCACAGGAAAACACCGCCGCGCCGCCTGCCCGACAGCATTGAGGCGGACCAGGTGATTAACGCCTTTCCACCCACCACATCATCAAACCGGCCGCCGCGAGAAACATGAAGCTCGGCAGAATCGCCGAATACAGCGGCGCCCAGCTCTTGAGCAATCCAAGATGCAGGAACAGGCTGTTGAGCATGTTGAAAAAGATGCCAATCATGATTCCGGTAAAAACCTTGACGCCCACGCCGCCTGAACGGATATGCAGGTAGGCAAACGGCAGGGCCAGCGCCATCATCACCAGCACTGCAAACGGATAAATGATTTTTTTCCAAAGCGCACTTTCGTAACGCTCCGTCTTCTGCTGATTGTCCGCCAGATGCCGCGTGTATTGCAGAAGGCTCCAGGCCGACATGCGCTCCGGATCGACAAACAGCACGGACAGCATGTCTGGCGTCAGAACCGATGACCAGTCGGTACTCGCCAGTCGGCGCACGCTTGCACCGGTCTCGGTAAAGTGCGTCTCCACGATGTCCGACAGACGCCACAGGTTCGGCCCCCGATATTCGCCGCGCGCCGCAAGACTGATGGACAGGAGCCGATGCTCAGAATCGAATTCGTATATCCGCACCCCTGCGAGACTGGTGTCCGGCAACACGTCACGGACATTGACGAAACGGGTTTCGTCCTTCACCCAGAGGCCGCTGCGGAACTCCTGGGCAATCCCCGAACTTGTGGCACGCAGCTTCAGTTCGCGAGCGGCACGCTCTGCCACCGGCGTAATCAGTTCACCGAAGACAAAGGTAATGAGGACCAACACAATCCCGATCCTGACAAGGCTCGCGGCAACGTTGCCCGGAGAAAGCCCGGCCCCGCGCATGACCGTGTACTCCGAATTTGCGGCAAGCCGGGACAGCGCGTAGAGCGTGCCAATCAGCACTGCAATCGGGGAAAGTTCATAGACATGGCTGGGAATGGAGAGAAATACAAAACCCAGCGCATGTTGCAGCCGGTAATTCCCCTTGCCCAGGTCGCCGAGTTCTGCAATCAGATCAAAAAATGCAA
>CAIYPG010000010.1 GCA_903928055.1 uncultured beta proteobacterium
CACCCGGCTTGTAGGCCAGCGCGTTCTTCGTCACGGCTTCTGCCGCAGCCTTCAATTCTTCCACGCTTGAGATCCCCAGCTTCACGCCACCGGCTTCGGTCTTGTGCGGAATGTCGGCGGAATTGATCTTCACCGCCAGCGCCCCCGGGAATGGCGTGGCCTTCAGGACGCTCACTTCATCCATCGACAGCAGCTTCTCGCCCACGACCGGAATGCCATAAGCCTGCAGCGCTGCTTTCGCGGCGTGCTCGCTCAATGTTGCTTCGCCAGCCGGCCAGGTCAGTTCGTGTTTCCCGACCGGACGCGGTTCATTCCTGTTCGCGGCCAGGTAGCGACGGCGGCGCTCCGCGAAATCGCTCAGGGCACCTGCGGCGTAGGCGGCGCGCGGCGGGGTGATGTGGTACGGCACATTGTTTTCGCGGAACAGGTTCATCACGTCCGGATCCGGATCGGCCTGCATCGCCACATACACCGGCTTCGCGCTGCCCTTGACGATGCTGATGAAGTCCGCGGCATCCTTCGGTGTGTTCGTGCTCTGTTTGGAACGCAGGATCACCTGGTCGATGTTCGGATCATCGAGCAGGATCTGCAATGCGCGGTTCGATGCGCTGCGGCCATCCTTGCTCGGCGCGCCGGAGATGTCGAGCGGATTCGCCTTCGATGCGAACGCAGGCAGGAAGCTGTTCAGTTCGGCCAGCGTCGCGGGCGCCAGCTCGGGCAGTTCCATGCCGGCTTCCTCGGCACGATCAGCGACCACGACACCGGCGCCGCCGGAGCCGGTGACCACGCCCAGGCGTTTGCCCGCAGGCAGCTTGCCGGCAGTAAAGGCACGCGCAATGTCGACGAGGTCGTCATAGTCCTTGACCTCGATGAAGCCACCGGCCTTGAATGCGGCCTTGTACAGGTCGTAGCTGGCAGCAAGGCTGGCGGTGTGCGAGGCCGCGGCCTTGGAACCGCTCTTGGAATTGCCTGCCTTCCACACGATGATGGGCTTGCCCACTTCGAGGGCACGCTGGCCGATCTGGACCATGCGCCGCCCGTCGGCGATGCCCTCGATGAATGCGGCAATCACCTTCACGTCATCGCAGTCCAGCCAGTAGTCGATCAGGTCAAGCGTGTTGAGGTCGGTGCTGTTGCCGGCAGAGACGATGTAGGAAAAGCCCAGGCCCACCTGCTCCGCGCCGCTCACCATGGTGAAGCCGAAGCCGCCGCTCTGCGTGACCAGCGCCACCGGTCCGATGGGACGCTCGTTGTACTGGAAGCCATTGCCGAAGCCCATGTAGACCGAATCCTTCAGGCCCATTACGCCGAGGCCGTTCGGGCCGATCATGCGCACGCCGCTCTTCCTGATCGCCTCTTCGAGCTGCCGTTCGAGTTCGATGCCCTCGCCACCCACTTCGCGGAAACCGGCCGACATCACCACCGCAAACGGAATGCCTTTCTTGCCGCATTCCTCGATCACGCCGGGAACGAATTTCGCGCCCACCGCCACCAGCGCCACGTCGCAGGCCTCGGGCAGGTCGCTCACCGAGGCATAGCACTTCATGCCGTTGATCGTGTCGCGCTTCGGGTTGACCGGAAACAGCTTGCCCTTGTAGCCGAACTCCGTGAGGAACTTCATCGGCTGCCCGCCGATGGTCTTGGCGTCTTCTGAAGCGCCGACCACCACAATGCCGCGCGGATTGAACAGGCGCGACAAATCCAGTTTGGACGGTTTGGATTGATGCTCACCCTGGACGGGGACTGCCGACATGACTGCTCCTGGCGAAGGTTTATGTGCTGCTGCAGAACGGCGTGCAGAACGGGAAATCAGCGGTTCAGGGCACGCCAGAGGGGACTAAAGAATACCACGGTGTACCGGTCTCAGAACAGTCGCCGCCCTATGAAAAGAGGTGATTCAGGATGCGGAACCACCAATGAAACGGGGCGGCCGGATGAACCGGAACCGCCCCGAAAAAGCGCCCGCGATTTGCGGCGCTCAGCGCTGCGGCAACGGCGTCCCGGCGAGGATGGCGTAAATCTTCGCCAGCGATCCCGGCGCATCCATGTTGCGCACCAGCGTGTACAGCGACTCGCCCTTGTCGAGGCCGATCACCGGCTTCACCAGTGCGATGAACTTCGCGTGCATGTCGTCCCAGGTCATCGGGTTGTCCGGATGGCCGATGACGATTTCGGTGTCGGCATGCAGATGCTCGCCGTCCTCCAGCCACACATCCAGGTGCGACTCGCCCTGCAACTGGTCCTCGACCACTTCGCATTCCACCAACGGCACGATCTGCGTCACCGATTCGTCCTTCAGGGTTTCATACGAGAAATCCGGCGCGGCCAGTGCGTAGTCGCGCA
>CAIYPG010000011.1 GCA_903928055.1 uncultured beta proteobacterium
CGCCGCAGTTTGCTCAGTGTTCCCACGTTGATCACTCCTGCACACCCCGTCGAAAAACCCAACAGGATAGGTGCATTGCGTGGCCCAGTTTTCAGCGTGAATTACCGCCTAAATGGCTCAGCTTTCAACGTGAATCAACAATCACCCACATAGTAGGGGCCTGGTTGAACAGTGCCGCGGGGCTGAATGTGGCTTTCGTGCATTACAAAGGTACCGCGCCAATGCTGCAGGATCTGGTTGCCGGACGCATACATTTGACGACCGGCAGCATCGCTACCAGTGCTCCCTTTGTGAAGTCGGGAAAACTGCGTCCTATTGCACTTTTGGGCAAAGACAAAACTGACCTTATGCCGGGCATGAAGACTGTGGCGGAGCAGGGCTTGCCTGATTTTGACTACTCAACCTGGACAGGTCTTCTGGGTCCTGCAGGGATGCCGTCCCCAGTGGTCGAAAAGCTTTCGACGGAAATTGTACGAATAGCCAAGACGAGCGAGATGACGTCAATGTTTGCAAAGGATGGCACCTTGGCGGTAGGGAGCACCCCGGCCGAATTCAGGAAATTCTTGATTGCCGAAACGACCAATATGAAAAGGGTGGCACAGGAGTTCAATATTAAGGCCGTTGATGATTGACCAGCAGCTGATTCAGACTCACTGACCGGAGGTAGAAATGAAAACCAGATTCCCCGCAGCATGCTTGTTTGTCCTTCTTTTTGGAGTGGGAGGTATCGCCTACGGGCAGAGTGCGGCAAGTTCCTTCCCGAGCAAGCCCATCACCATCATCGTTCCCTTCCCACCGGGCTCGTCACTGGATGCCGATGCCCGTGTCTGGGGCCTGAAAATGCAGGAGAGCCTGGGCAAGCCTTACATCGTGGATTTCAAGCCGGGTGCCGGAGGCTCCATCGGAACCAACTTTGTCGTCAAATCCCCGGCGGATGGCCATACGCTCCTGATTGCATCGAACGGGTTTTCCACCAATGCCGCGACGCGTGACAATCTTCCCTATGATCCGCTAAAGGATTTCACGCCCATTTCGCTGGTGAACAAGCGCATCACGGTTCTGATGGTGCACCCGGATGTGCCGGTAAAGACCTTTCGTGAGTACGTTGCCCTGGTCAAGAAAAGCCCCGGCGAACTCAACATGGGAACAAACGGGGCCGGCGGAATTACGCACATGATGGGCGCCTGGCTGCACAGTGCTGCCGGCATAAAGGTTACCTTCGTCCATTACAAAGGAACCGCGCCAATGTTGCAGGATCTGATCGCGGGCAGGGTCCAGGTCACCTCGGGCAGTGTATTTACAAGCTCTGCATTCATAAAACAGGGCAGGTTGCGTCCCATCGCCTTGCTGGGCAAGGAGCGGTCTTCACTCATGCCGGGAATGGCGACAGCCGCCGAACAGGGCGTGCCTGACTACGACTATGCCGCCTGGACCGGGTTTCTGGGGCCGGCCGGAATGCCTTCCGCGATTGTCGACAAGCTGTATTCCGCAATGGCGAAATATGCGAAGACCCCCGAGATGACCTCTTTACTCGAAAAGGACGGCACGCTCGTTTCGGTCAGCACTCCGGAAGAGTTCAAGAAATTTCTCCTGGCCGAAATTACCGGCATGCGCCGGGTCGCCCAGGAATTCAACATCAAGGCGGCCGAAGATTGAATGCCTGATTAGTCCGGGGATATTTGCGGAAAAGAAAAACGGAGGCATGGAATGATCCGAAGCGCGTTCCTTGAAGGCAGAATGAGGCGGGCATGTCTTGCCATGCTTGCTTGCGTCGGCGTCATGGGTCCGGTGCATGCACAGCAGAAACCCACCGGGCTGCCGGGTAACTATCCCTCAAAGCCGGTGCGCATCATCATCAGCTCCGCGCCTGGTGGCGGCGCCGATTTTCTGGGGCGGGCCGTTTTCGGCAAGCTCGCCGAGCGGTGGGGCTCGCCATTCAACGCCGAGAACCTCGCCACCGGTGTCAATGGCGTCCGCGCCATGGACACGACGGTCAAGTCAACGCCCGACGGCTACACACTGCTGGTCACCTCGAGCGCGACTTTTCTCAGTGCGGCGTTTGTCAATATGCCCTCCTATGATGTGCGCACGGCGACCATGCCCATCGCGCAGTTCAGCTCGTCTCCGCTGCTGGTCGGCATACACCCCGGGCAGCCCTACACCAACCTGAAGGAATTCATCGCTTACGCCAAAACCCGACCGGGTGAGATCAGCTATGGCGTTCCCGGAATAGGCTCGGGTGCGCACCTGGCCGGCGAACTGATGGGTTACATGACCGGGATCAAGATGACAGTTATCCCGTACAAGGGTGCCGGCCAGGCGGTTATCGATGCCATCGCCGGGCGTATCCCGGTGGTAATCAGCAGTTCCGCCGCGCTGTTTCCCTACGTCAAAAGCGGCAAGCTTCGGTCCCTGGGCATCTCCACGAGCACCCGGGTGCCAACCATGCCCGACCAGCATACCCTGGCCGAATCTGGAATACCGGGCTTTGAATATGCCGGCTGGTTCGGAGTCGTCGGCCCGACCGGCATTCCGCAGCCCATCGTGGCGGCGCTGAATCAGGAGATCAACCGAATCATCAATGCGCCGGAGATGTTCAAGATACTCACCACTGGCGGAGTCGATCCCCAAACCGGAACGCCTCAGCAGTTCCTCAACACCATCCTGGGTGCTCTGGAGAAGGTCGATACGGTTATCAAGGCTACCGGGTTGAAGCTGGAGGAATAGCCGGGCTCAAAAATACGGAGATTCCTCGAGCGCATGCGCCAGTTATTCCGGTTCTCAATCGATAATATCTGCTTGTAACGTCGAGGCTAGCAGCCGGTTACTGGCTTGCATGCGCCCGCTGTGCAGGCCAGATGGCTGCCATCCTCATACCAGTCGGCCAGCACAAATCGCTCGCAGCGGCGCCCATCGACAACATGTTCGTGGCGCGCCGGCCGATGGGTGTGGCCGTGGATCATCCGGTCGCAGCCGTAGCGCCGGAAGGCGGCTTCAACGGCGCCGGCATTGACGTCCATGATGCTTGCTGACTTCACCTGTTTCATTGCTTCGCTGCGCATCCGCATGACCTCGATGCGCTGCTTGCGCTCTGCCAGGGGTGTGGCAAGGAAGGCAGCTGTCCATTCGGGTGAACGCACTTCGCTGCGGAATCGCTGGTAGTCGAGGTCATCCGTGCACAGCGTGTCGCCGTGCATGAGCAGCGTGGGCCGTCCATGGATGTCGATGAGCAGGGGGTCGGCAATCAGAGTCAGGCCCGCTGCTTGTGCAAAAGCATCGCCGATCAGGAAGTCACGATTGCCATGCATGAAGAACGTCGGCACCGCCCGGCCGTACTCCGCCAGGGCGCCGGCGATGCGGGCGTTGAACGGATCGCCGAGGTCATCATCACCCGCCCAGTATTCGAACAGGTCGCCAAGGATGTAGAGGCCTGCCGCACCGCGGGCCGGCCCGCGCAGAAATGCCTCAAACGCAGCAGTGATCTGCGGCCGTGATGCGCACAGGTGCAGGTCGGAGATGAAGAGGGCGCTCACGGCCGCGCTATTCTGGTTCGGGGCGGGTTCATGGCGTCTTGTGTTTTCTGCCGATTGCCCGGGGCGGGCGTGTCGTCCGTATCGTCTCGGGCTAGACCACTTCGGCGCGTTCGATCAACACGTCCTCAAGCGGCACGTCGCTGTGGAAGCCGCTCTTGCCGGTCTTCACCTTGCCGATTTTGTCCACGATGTCCTGGCCTTCGACCACGCGGCCGAACACGCAGTAGCCCCAGCCCTGCGGCGTGGGCGAGCTGTGGTCGAGAAAGTCATTGTCCTTGGTGTTGATGAAGAATTGCGCCGAGGCCGAGTGCGGGTCGGAGGTGCGCGCCATGGCGAGGGTGTACTTGGCGTTCTTCAGTCCGTTCGTTGCTTCGTTCTTGATCGGTGCCTGCGTTGGTTTCTGCTTCATGCCGGGCTCGAAGCCGCCACCCTGGATCATGAAGTTGTCGATGACACGGTGGAACACGGTGTTGGCGTAATGGCCGCTTTGTACATAGGCGGTGAAGTTCTTCGCCGTTTCCGGGGCTTTTGCCTCGTCCAGTTCGATGGCAATGACGCCGTGGTTGGTGTGCAGTTTGATCATGGAAGTCTCCGTGGCTGATTCTGTGGCGTGGATATCTGAGGTTTCCGCCCTCGTCGAACGATTGGGGTTACTTCTTCGCAGGCTGGCTTTTCTCGGCTGCTGCAGGCGCAGTTGCAACGAGCGACGCCGACTCGATGACGATCGGGGTGAGCGGAACGTTCTGGTGCGGCCCGGAGTTGCCGGTTGCGACCTTGGTGATCTTCATCACCACGTCCATGCCGCGGGTGACGCGCCCGAATACGGCGTAACCGTAGCCGCCTGGCGTGGCCTCGCGGAAGTTGAGCGCGTTGTTATTTACGGTGTTGATGAAAAACTGTGCTGTGGCCGAGTGCGGCGCATTGGTGCGCGCCATTGCCAGGGTGCCGAGGTCGTTCTTCAGGCCATTGCCGGCCTCGTTGTCGATGGGTGCGCGGGTTGGCTTCTCGCGCATGCTGCGATCGAAGCCGCCGCCCTGGATCATGAAGCCGTCGATGACGCGGTGGAAGATGGTGTCCTTGTAATGGCCGTCTTTCACGTATTGCAGGAAGTTGGCCACCGTCTTCGGCGCCTTGTCCTGGAAGAGTTCGACGGTGAAGCTGCCCATGCTGGTCTTGAACTCGACCTGGGGGTTCTGTGCCGGGGCGCCTTGCGCCCCGGCCAGCGTGGGGGCGAGCAGCGTGAAGGCCAGCAGTGCAGCGGCAGACAGGCGTGAAAGATGCGAAAGCGATGACATGGTTGATGCTCTCCTGGATAGAAAAACGGGGCGGTGAGCCCCGGCGATGCCCCTGATCAGGCGGCGCCTTCGTAGATGATGCGCCAGCGGTTGCCTTCGCGGGCCCAGTACTGGCGTTTCTTCATCTGGTTGCTGAGGTTGTTCGAGCGGTAATCCTGTTCGAAGGTCACCACCATCATGTCCTCGCGCCCCGGGTTGCGGAAGGCGCTGACGTTGGCGAGCTTCAGCTTGATCCATTCCTTGCCGGCATTGACCTGGCGCTTCTGGCGGGAAAAGGCATCGTAGTCCTGTCCGCCCGCGGCAAACTTGCGCGAGTAGTTTGCGAGGTAGCGATCGGTGTCACGGCTTTCCCAGTCGGCGCGCCACTGTTCGAACTGGTCGAGGAATTTCTTGCGCTCGGCCGACCAGCTTTCCGTGGTCACCCATTCCACGCCCTCGCTGATGATCACCGGCGTGAGGCCGATCTGCAGGTGCTTGGCCACGATGTTGAGGTCACTGTTGGACAGCACCACGCAGCCATCGCTGGCGCGCGGCGGGCGGCTGAAGGTATTCGAAGGGGTGCCATGCAGCCAGATGCCATGGCCTTCGCGGCCCATGCGCTTGTCCAGGTCGTTGGGGTAGTTGATCGGGAAGGCGCCGCTGCCATACAGGTCGGGCAGCTTGTTGGCCGGCAGGCTGGAGGTGACATGGTAGACGCCAATCGGCGTTTTTTCGCGCGTCTTCTGCGAGCCGTTCTTGCCCACACTGATGTAGTAGTCGGCAACCAGGTGCGGCTGGCCCTTGTCGTTGCCGTAGAGGTAGAGGCGTGAGCGCACGGTATCGACCACCACGGCGTACTGCTGCTCGGGCGGCATCTCGAGGAGATAGCGCGGCAACATACCCTTCGTCGGTGGTTCGCGGTAGGCGCGCAGCCGTGCCAGCGCCTCGGCACGCAGGTCATCCAGTCGATCAGCCGGCGCCTTCGGGGCGGAGCCCAGTTCGCTCAACGGGCGCGCACGGGCAAGCAGCAGGTCGCCCTTGATCAGGTAGCCGAGGCGGAAATTGGGATAGGACTTCAGCAGCGCATCGATGCGCTGCAGGGCGGGATCAAAGCGGCCCTTGCCAATGTCTTCGAGCGCGGCGTTCAGCATCACCTCGGCACTTTGCGGCTCCGCGGCGGGAGCCGGTGTTTCTGCGCGGGCCTTGTGCTGTGCAGGGTGCTGGACGGGGTGCTGCACAGGATGTTGCGCAGGCCGGCGCGCCGCCTCGGCGGCAGGCAGGAAAGCGGGGGTGACGAAGACGGCCGCGGCAACCGCGGCGAGGATTCCTGAAAGGGGCAGGGGCGTGCGTGCCATCAGCTTCCGGAGCGCTCCTGCTGGATCAGCCATTTGCCGCCGCTGCGCGCCAGCACCAGGGTCTTGTTGCTGGCAACCTTGAGCTTGTCGGAACGATAGGTCTGGCGATAGTTGACCGTTGCCGTGTCGCCGGAGATCGAAACCCGCGGCGAGTCGATGTTCACCTCGATTTCCTTCGGCGCGTTGATGCGCTGGGCACGGTTCTTTTCCCACTCGGCGCGTGATTCCCCGCCTGGCGTCTTGAAGTCCCGGGCGTAGTAGGCCAGATAGCCCTTCACATCCTTGGCGGCCCAGGCCTTGGCCCAAGCGCGTACGGTGCCGACGACCTCATCGGTACCCGGCGCGGCGGGTTTGGCTGCAGGTTTTGCTTCAGGCGCGGCGGTCGGCTTGGGTCCTGCAGCCTTGGCGGGTGCTGCCGGCGCAGTTGCCGCCGGTTCGGCCGACTTGGGGGCTGCTGCCATGGCCACCGGCTTCTGTGGTTCGGGCTTGGCAGGGGCGGGTTTGGTCGGACGGACGTTGCCGGTGCCGCCGGTGATCAGGTCACGGACCAGCGACAGCTTGGTCTGCGCGGCCGAGTTCGACGAATCCAGTTGCAGCGCCTTGTCATAGGCCTGGCTGGCGAGCTTGGTGTACACGTCACCAAGGTTCTCGTAGGCCGTGGCATAGCTGGGATGCGTGCGAATGGACATTTCCAGCGATTGCCGCGCCTTCTCGTACTGTCCCTGGGCGGCATAGAGTACGGCCAGGTTGTTGTACGGCTCGGGAAGCTCCGGGTAATCCTGGGTGAGCTTGGTAAAGACATCAATCGCCTCGCCGGTCTTGTTCTGCTCGGTGAGGATCAGGCCCTTGAGGAAGCGACCCTGCGCATCGCGCGGGCGGGACGACAGGTACTGGTTGACCTTGTCCAGCGCCTGGGCATGCTGGCCTTTTTTCAGGAGCGCGTTGGCATCCTGCAGGTCGTCGGCCCATGCGGCGCCTGGGCCCAGGGCCATCAGCGCGAAGGCGATGACACCGCTGCGCAGGTGCCGGCGCGATGCTGCGGCTGCGTTCCGGAAGGGCCAGGAGATCAAGGTCATAATGTTATACTTTCTTCTGCTCGCAAGGTCATGCGCGCCCATTCTACCAAAGCGCGCAAAGTTCACAATAATCAATACTTTCTGCGAGATTCTGAGTCGATTTCGTCAACTCTTTTTCAGCCTTTTTTTCCACACCATATGCTGCATATCTTCAACACCCTGACCCGCGCCAAGCAGGCCTTTGCGCCGCTGGCTCCGCCCGCCGTGGGCATGTACGTCTGTGGCATGACGGTCTACGACTACTGCCACCTTGGACACGCCCGGGTGCTAATCGTTTTCGATCTCGTGCAAAGATGGCTGCGCGCCAGCGGTTATCAGCTCACTTACGTGCGCAATATCACCGACATTGACGACAAGATCATCCGCCGGGCGGTGGAAAACAAGGAAACGATTGCCGAACTGACCGGGCGTTTCATCGGCTACATGGACGAGGATGCTGCAGCGCTTGGCGTGCAGAAGCCGGATTTCGAGCCGCGTGCCACGGATTACGTGGACGAGATGCAGGCCATGATCGGGCAGTTGCAGGAAAAGGGACTGGCCTACCAGGCGACCGATGGCGACGTGAACTTCTCGGTGCGCCGCTTTCCGGGCTACGGCAGGCTCTCGGGCAAGTCGCTCGACGACCTGCGCGCCGGCGAGCGTGTCGAGATCGGTTCGGCCAAGCAGGACCCGCTCGATTTTGTGCTGTGGAAACATGCCAAGGAAGGTGAGCCATTCTGGAAATCGCCCTGGGGCAACGGGCGACCCGGCTGGCATATCGAGTGCTCGGCGATGGGCACGAAACTTCTGGGCATGCATTTCGACATCCACGGCGGCGGGCAGGACCTGCAGTTCCCGCATCACGAGAACGAGATTGCACAGTCCGAAGGCGCCACCGGCCAGACCTTCGTCAATTACTGGATGCACAACGGTTTCGTGCGCGTGGATGACGAGAAGATGTCCAAGTCGCTCGGCAACTTCTTTGCGATCCGTGATGTGCTGAAGCGCTACGACGCCGAGGTGGTGCGCTTTTTCGTGACCCGGGCGCATTACCGCAGTCCGCTGAATTATTCGGACCAGCACCTCGATGATGCACGTGCCTCGCTCGGCAGGCTCTACACCGCGCTGAAGGGCGCGCCGTTGGGGCCGTGCGAGCCTGACTGGAATGAGGTGCACGGGCAGCGGTTCCGCGCGGCCATGGATGATGACTTCAATTCGCCCGGGGCGGTCGCGGTGCTGTTCGAACTGGCCAATGAGTTGAACCGGGCGCGTTCACCGGAACTGGAGCGCCAATTGCGCGCGCTGGGCGGATTGCTGGGACTGCTGCAACGGAATGCGCTGCAATACCTGCAGGCAGTGCCGGCCGTGGCTGGGACCGAGTCAGGGATTGCGGATGGCGGCTATACGGCTGAAAAAATCGAAGCGCTCATCGCACAGCGTGTTGCCGCGAAGAAGGGTCGTGACTTCAAGGCGGCTGATGCGATCCGCGACGAACTGGCTGCGGCCGGCATCGTGCTGGAGGATTCCAAGGACGGGACGCTCTGGCGCAGGGCCTGAGTCCGCTGGATTTATTTAATATGATCATTTTCGATATTGGATTGTTATTCAAAGCAAGATATCAGGGTTATTGATATCAGTAATATTCTGCGGTCAGGGTGCCTTGTGCGTTCGCATTGGCAGCCATTCCCAGGCGCCTCCACCCTGGGTGATTTTTCCACTTTATATTTCTGCCGCTGCCGGATAACATCCGGCCAGTTGTATCAGATGCATCGAAGAAAAAGCCGTGTCTCGGCGACGCAGGGCGGGTGAAGGATTCCGGCCTGCAGGGTTCGCCAGGTATTCACCGTGAGACAAACGGCCGGAAGGTCCAGTGAGTGTCTCCCATACATGGTTGTCCATGCCTGTCCGTTTGTTCGGCGGGTGTGCGCAGTCATGCCAAATTTCCGGAAGCGGATGTTCGCCGCGTCATTGATCGCGCTGCTGATCATCTGCAACAGCACTCTCAGGAGGAGAAAAAAGTGAACTCAACAACAGATCGCGGTTACCTTGCCGGGCGCTGCATGGCAGGGCTGATCCTGGCGGGATGCCTCGGAGCCGCGGGCATCACGCATGCCGCCAAACCTGTCGGACTGCCGAACAATTATCCGAACAAGCCGGTGCGCGTCATCGTAGGTTCTGCGCCCGGTGGTGGCGCCGACGCCCTGGCGCGACTCGTTTCCTCGAAGATCTCCGAGTCCTGGGGCAACCAGTTCGTGGTCGAGAACATTGCCACCGGCGTGGGCGGCATCCTGGCCCTGCAGACCACTAACAAGTCGGCGCCGGATGGCTACACCATCCAGAACACTTCGGGCAGTACTTTCCAGAATGCCACCTTCACGGCCAGGCTGGACTTCGACGTGCGCAAGGCCTTCGTGCCGATCGCGCAGCTTACGATTTCACCGTCCTACCTCGCGTTCTATCCCGGCGCGCCGTTCAGGACCATGAAGGAAATGATCACCTACGCCAAAGCGAATCCGGGCAAGGTTAATTTCGGCTCATCGGGCATTGGTTCCGGAGCACATCTGGCAGGTGAACTGCTTGCCGACATGGCGGACATCAAGCTCACGCACATCCCCTACAAGGGGGCGGGCCAGAGCACGATCGACGCCATCGGCGGGCGCATCGAATTGGTGTTTGGCAGCTCCGGTGCCATCACCCCGCACGTGAAAACAGGCAAGCTGCGCGGCATCGGCATCACCGCGGCGAAGCGCATGCCGGCGCAGCCGGATGTGCCGACCTTCGATGAACTGGGCGTCAAGGGTTACGAGTACGTGAGCTGGATCGGCTGGGTCGGCCCCACCGGCGTGCCCGATCCGATCGTGAAGGCGCTTAACGCCGAAGTGAACAAGATACTGGTTGCGCCGGAGATTGCGAAGATCCTGGTGGAAGATGGTGCCAGCGCAAGCCCCGTCTCGCCCGAGCAGTTCCGCAAGAACATCGTGGATACGCTGGCCTTGATCGAAAACATCATCAAGAAGACCGGGATTAATCTGAGGGACTGATTCCGAGGGGCTGATGTAAGGCCGTCAAGCAGGCTTGACGGCTGTGGAGGTTGCAAGGGGCCACACGACCCCTGTGCGTAACTTGCCAGGGAGTTCTTCGGTGACTTTAGTCGCCGAAGAACTCCTTTACCTTGTCCATCCAGCCCTTGGCGCGCGGGTTGTGGCGGTCGCTGTCCTTCTGCGAAATGGCCTCGAACTCGCGCAGCAGTTCCTTCTGGCGTTCGGTGAGGTGGACCGGCGTTTCCACGACCACATGGCACATCAGGTCGCCGTGGCTGTGGCTGCGGACACCCTTGATGCCCTTGCCGCGCAGGCGGAACACCTTGCCCGATTGCGTTTCCGCGGGAATGCGGATCTTGGCGTGCCCATCCAGCGTGGGAATGTCGATTTCACCGCCCAGCGCTGCGGTTGAAAAGGACACTGGCATCTCGCAATGCAGGTCGTCGGACTCGCGCTGGAACACCGGGTGGGGCTTGACCTGCATCTGCACATAGAGATCACCGGTGGGCCCGCCGTTGACGCCGGGCTCGCCTTCGCCCGTCAGCCGGATGCGGTCGCCTTCATCCACGCCGGCCGGTATCTTCACCGACAGGGTCTTCTGCTTCTTGATGCGACCTGCGCCGTGGCAGGTCGGGCAGGGCTCGGGAATGATCTTGCCGGTGCCATGGCATTTGGGGCAGGTCTGCTGCACAGAGAAGAAGCCCTGCTGCATGCGCACCTGGCCGTGGCCTTCGCAGGTGGGGCAGGTCTTGGGCTGGGTGCCGGGCTTGGCGCCCGAGCCCTTGCAGGTCTCGCAGCTCTCGTGCGTCGGGATGCGGATCTTCGTCTCGGTGCCGTGCGCGGCCTGCTCCAGCGTGATCTCCAGGTTGTACCGGAGGTCGGCGCCGCGATAAACGCCTGAGCGTCCTCCGCGGCCACCACCGGCCTGGCCGAAGATGTCGCCGAAGATGTCGCCAAAGGCATCGGCAAAGGAGGCACCGCCTGCGCCGCGGCCGGCGCCCACGCTCGGATCGACGCCGGCATGTCCGTACTGGTCATAGGCAGCGCGCTTCTGCGGATCTGAGAGCATCTCGTAGGCCTCCTTGGCCTCCTTGAATTTGCCCTCGGCACTTTTGTCATCCGGATTACGGTCCGGATGGTGCTTCATTGCGAGCTTGCGATAGGCCTTCTTGATGGCCTCATCGTCAGCGTCGCGATTGACGCCCAGTATTTCGTAGAAATCGCGTTTGGCTGCCATTGCTTTCGATCCGCCCCTGAATCACAAATCCGTAAATCCATAAACGCAAGAAGGCCGGGCTGAGCCGCGCCAAAGGCGTCGGCTCCATCCCGGCCAGTTAAACGCGCCGTCCGTCCCCTGGGGCGGACGGTCGCGATTTAACCTTTCTTGTCTTTTACCTCGGTGAACTCCGCGTCCACCACGTTCGCGTCGTCTTCCTTCTTGGCGCCGCTTGCATCGCCACCAGGGACACCGCCGCCGCCCGCGGCTCCGGCAGCCGCCTGCTGCTCGGCATACATCTTCTCGCCCAGCTTCTGCGCGGCTTCGGCCAGGGCCTTGGACTTGGCATCGATCGTATCCTTGTCATCGGACTTGAGTGCTTCCTCGGCTTCCTTGATGGCGGCTTCGATCTTTTCCTTCTCGCCGGCGTCCAGCTTGTCGCCGTATTCCTTCAGCGACTTCTGCACCGAGTGCGTGAGGGCATCGAGCTGGTTGCGTGCCGACACCAGTTCCAGCACCTTCTTGTCTTCCTCGGCATTCGCCTCGGCGTCTTTCACCATGCGATCGATCTCGGCCTCGGTGAGGCCCGAACTCGCCTGGATCTTGATCTTGTTTTCCTTGCCGGTGGCCTTGTCCTTGGCCGACACGTGCAGGATGCCGTTGGCGTCGATGTCGAACGTGACTTCGATCTGCGGCATGCCGCGCGGCGCCGGCGGGATGTCGGTGAGGTTGAACTGGCCCAGGCTCTTGTTGCCCGAGGACATTTCGCGCTCGCCCTGCAGCACGTGGATCGTCACCGCGTTCTGGTTGTCGTCGGCCGTGGAGAACACCTGCGAGGCCTTGGTCGGCACGGTGGTGTTTTTCTTGATCAGCTTGGTCATCACGCCGCCCAGCGTCTCGATGCCCAGCGACAGCGGGGTCACGTCGAGCAGCAGCACGTCCTTGACGTCGCCCTTCAGCACGCCACCCTGCACGGCGGCGCCGACGGCCACGGCCTCATCGGGGTTCACGTCCTTGCGCGGTTCCTTGCCGAAGATTTCGCGCACGGTGTCCTGCACCTTGGGCATGCGGGTCATGCCACCGACCAGGATCACGTCCTCGATGTCGGTGAGCTTGACGCCGGCATCCTTGATTGCGATGCGGCAGGGCTCGGCGGTGCGCTGGATCAGTTCTTCGACCAGGCTCTCGAACTTGGCGCGGGTGATCTTGATGGCCAGGTGTTTCGGTCCGGAGGCATCGGCCGTGATGTAGGGCAGGTTGACCTCGGTCTGCTGGCTGGAGGAGAGCTCGATCTTGGCCTTTTCGGCCGACTCCTTGAGGCGCTGCAGCGCGAGCACGTCCTTGCGCAGGTCCACGCCGGAGTCCTTCTTGAACTCGTCGCACAGGTAGTCGATCAGGCGCTGGTCGAAGTCCTCGCCGCCGAGGAAGGTGTCGCCGTTCGTGGACAGTACCTCGAACTGGTGCTCGCCTTCGACTTCGGCGATTTCGATGATGGAGATGTCGAAGGTGCCGCCGCCCAGGTCATAGACCGCAATTTTGCGGTCGCCTTCCTTCTTGTCCAGGCCGAAGGCCAGCGCGGCCGCGGTCGGCTCATTGATGATGCGCTTCACTTCGAGGCCGGCGATGCGTCCTGCGTCCTTGGTGGCCTGGCGCTGTGAGTCGTTGAAGTAGGCGGGCACCGTGATCACGGCTTCGGTGACTTCCTCGCCAAGGTAGTCCTCGGCGGTCTTTTTCATCTTGCGCAGGATCTGCGCGGAGACTTCCTGAGGGGCAATCTTCTTGCCGCGCACGTCCACCCAGGCGTCGCCGTTGTCGGCCTTGGCGATCGCGTAGGGCATCAGGTCGATGTCCTTCTGGACTTCCTTTTCGCCGAACTTGCGGCCGATCAGGCGCTTGATTGCGTACAGTGTGTTCTTCGGGTTCGTGACGGCCTGGCGTTTGGCTGACGCGCCAACCAAGACCTCACCGTCGTCCTGATAGGCGACGATGGAAGGGGTGGTGCGAGCACCTTCCGAGTTCTCGATGACCTTGGGCTTGCCGCCCTCCATGATGGCGACGCAGGAGTTGGTGGTCCCGAGGTCGATTCCGATGATCTTGCCCATGGCGAATTTCCTTAATAGTCAGCTAAATAGCGATGCAATGAATATGGGGATGAAGCCCGTGGCTTCAAGCGTCCTTGGCTTTTGCGACCGTAACGAGGGCCGGCCGGACCACGCGGTCATGCAGCAGGTAGCCCTTCTGCAGCACGTTGATGACTGTGTTGGGTGCCTTGTCCGAGGGCAGCATGCTGATGGCCTGGTGCCGGTGCGGGTCGAACTTTTCGCCCACCGGGTTGATTTCCTTGAGGCTGGATTTCTCGAACACCGTGGCCAGTTGCTTCAGGGTCAGTTCAACACCGCTCTTGAGGGCCTCCTGCGTGGCGTTCTCCACGGCGAGGGCGGCCTCAAGGCTGTCCTTCACCGGCAGCAGCGCCTCGGCGAAGGACTCGACCGCGTACTTGTAGGCCTTGGCGACGTCTTCCTGGCCGCGCTTGCGGATGTTCTCGGCCTCGGCCTTGGCGCGAAGCCAGGCGTCGTGGTGTTCCTGGGCTTTGGCTTCTGCCGCGCGCAGCAACTCCTCAATCGAGAGGGGCGCCGCATTCTCTGCGGCCTCGGTCTGGGTCTGTGATTCTCCGCCCGGGGCGGCCTGCTGTTCTTCTGACATGGCTTAGCTGCCTGATTCTCTTAAAAAATTGGACCAAGGATTGCAATGAGGGCGAATCGCCGGCTTTCAAGCGTGACCGGCAAAGTTTTTTGGGCGGGATGCATGGCGCCGTACAGGATCGGACTCCGGCCCAGCGAAGAGAGCGGCTTGCTAATTGATAATAATAATTTTATGAATTCCTGTGAATAGAGAAGCTATTTTTATTATTGATAATAATTATGGCGCTATCGGGATGCGACCCAGTCGCCCAGATGGCGACGCGCCAGGCTGGCCAGCGCGGCGATCCAGTCGGGACGCTCATTCAGGCAGGGGATCACGCGCAGTTCCCGGCCACCCGCGGCAATGAAATCCTCGCGCGCCTCCATGCCGATTTCCTCCAGCGTTTCCAGGCAATCGGCCGGGAATCCGGGGCAGGCGATGTCGATCCGGCCGACGCCCTGCCTGGCTAGTTCAGCCAGCGTCACGGAGGTGTAGGGCTGCAACCACTCGGTGCGGCCAAAGCGCGACTGGAACGTGATCTGCCACTGGTCTGCGGCGAGGCCCAGCGCATCGGCCAGATGGCGTGCGGTGGCCTGGCATTCGTCGAAATACGGGTCGCCGCGCTCCACTGTGTAGCGCGGCAAACCGTGGAAGCTCATGACCAGCCGGTCGCCGCGGCCATGCTGATCCCAGTGTTCGCGGATCGATGCGGCGAGGGCGCCGACATAGCCTGCGTCGTCATGAAAGCCGCGCACCAGACGGAGTTCGGGGAGGTTGCGGGAGCGCTTGATCCTGTCGGCGACGACATCGAAAACCGCGCCGGTCGTGCTCGAGGCGTACTGCGGATACATCGGCAGCACCAGGATGCGGTCACAGCCGGCGGCCTTCAGTTCGGCCAAGGTGGCATCGATCGACGGATTGCCGTAGCGCATGGCCGGGGCCACCTGGACGGGCACGCTCAGGGTCGCCGCCAGATGTTCCGACAACAGCCGGGCCTGCCGGTCGGTGTGCACCTTGAGCGGCGAGCCTTCCGGCATCCATACCGAGGCGTACTTTTTTGCCGACTGCCGCGGGCGGGTGTTGAGGATGATGCCGTTCAGGATGGGCCACCAGAGGAGTGACGGAATTTCCACCACTCGGGTGTCGGACAGGAATTCCTTCAGGTAGCGGCGCACCGCGGCGGTGGTCGGGGCGTCCGGCGTTCCCAGATTGACGAGCAGCAGGCCAACATTGTTACTTCGGGCGGTGCTGGTAACTGGGTTCTGGCGTGGCGGTTCGGGCAGTAGGGACATGGGTTCGGGCAGGCGGCAGGGGCGGCGTGATGCGACGGGCCGCGCACGCTGGGGCCTCGTTCTTCAGTGGTTGGACAGCGCGCTGGACAGCAGCTTGGCGGTGATGTCGACGATGGGGATAACGCGCTCGTAGGCCATGCGGGTCGGCCCGATTACGCCCACCGTGCCGATGACGGTGCCGTTGACTTCATAAGGTGCGGTGACGACGCTGCATTCGTCCAGCGTGGCGATGCCCGACTCGCCGCCGATGAAGATCTGCACCCCTTCGGCGCGCGAGCTCATGTCGAGGATGCGTGCCAGCAGCGTCTTTCTCTCGAACAGTTCGAACAGTTCGCGCAGGCGCGACATGTCCGAGGACAGTTCGGCTGAATCGAGCAAGTTGCGCTCGCCGGAAATGGCGTAGTTCTCCGAGGAGTCGGACAGGGCCTGGTTGCCGGCTTCCAGCGCTGCGGTCATCAACGTGGTCATGTCCGATTGCAGCTGCCGGAGCTCGCCCTGGATGCGGCCGCGGATCTGCTCGAAAGTCAGGCCGGCGTAGTTCTGGTTCAGGAAATTCGCCGCGGTGGTGAGTTCGGACGGCGTGTAGCTGCGGTCGGTGAACAGGATGCGGTTCTGCACGTCGCCCTCGGGCGTGACGATGATGAGCAGCACGCGTTTTTCCGACAATGCAAGGAACTCGATATGGCGGAACGCGGCGCTGGTGCGCTTGGCGGCGACCACCACGCCGGCAAAGTGGGTGAGCTGCGACAGCAGTTGCGAGGCCGAGCTGATCAGCTTCTGCGGATGTTCCGGATGGAGGTTGCCCTCCAGCTGGCTGATCTCGACGCGGTCCAGCGGCTTGACGGTCAGCAGCGTGTCGACAAAGACGCGGTAGCCGCGCGGCGTCGGGATGCGACCCGCGGAGGTATGGGGGCTGGCGATGAAACCCAGCTCTTCCAGGTCCGCCATGACGTTGCGTATGGTGGCGGGCGAGAGGTCCAGCCCGGAATAGCGCGAAAGCGCACGCGAGCCCACCGGTTCGCCTTCGGCGATATAACGTTCCACCAGTGTCTTGAGCAGTATCTGGGCGCGGCGATCTAGCATGCATGCATTCTAGCAGTCTGCGGCTGTGCGGCGCATGCGTCCGAAGTATGCTTTGAGCAGATTGCAAGCTATGGTCTAATCGGGCTCCATGCCAAACACCGCAAACGCCAACGCCAAGCCCGCCTTCAGGAACATTGCACTGATCGGGCGCTACAACACGCCGCAGAGTGCAGAGGCCTTCTACAGCCTGGGCCGTTTCCTGCAGAGCCGGGGTTGCGAAGTCTGCATCGAACGTGAAACGGCGCAAAGCAGCGGCGTCTCGGAGATTGTTGCCGCCGATTATTCGGCGATTGCCACCGACGCCCACCTGGCGGTGGTGCTGGGCGGCGATGGCAGCATGCTGAATGCCGCGCGCAACCTCGCCACCTCACAGGTGCCGCTGGTGGGCATCAATCACGGCCGCCTGGGATTCATGACGGACATCTCCATCGGCAACATGCTCGAGACGATCGGTCGCATCCTGGACGGCGATTACGTCACCGAAGAGCGCACCCTGCTGGCAGTGGAGGCGCGCATCGAAGGGCGCTCGACGTTCTCCACCATGGCGCTCAACGATGTGGTCGTGAACAAGGGCGCGATGGGCCGCATGATCGAATTCACGGTAGAAATCAACGGCGAGTTTGTCTATGACCTCCGATCCGACGGGCTGATCATCGCCACGCCCAGCGGCTCAACAGCCTATGCACTGTCCTCCAATGGCCCCATCGTGCAGCCCGGCGTGCCGGGGTTTGCGCTGGTGCCGATCTGCCCGCATACGCTGTCCAACCGGCCGATCGTGGTCAGTGATCGTTCGATTATCGAGATCACGCTGAAGCGCACCACCGACGCGCGCCTGCATTACGACGGCCAGTTGCATGGCGACCTGCACGAGGGCGAGAGTGTGGTGATCAGCCGCGCTCCCCATGGCAGCATTTTCCTGCACCCGCCCGGGTACAGCTATTTCGCCATGCTGCGGGAAAAGCTGCACTGGAGCGGGATCCTCTAGGCCCCGTCGCCGGCATGCTCGTTCATCTGGCCATCCGCGATTTCGCGATCGTCGATACGCTCGATCTTGAGTTCTCCGCGGGCTTCACTGCGCTCACCGGCGAAACCGGGGCCGGCAAGTCGATCCTCATTGATGCACTGACGCTGGCGCTGGGTGAACGCGCCGACGCCGCCGATGTTCGCACCGGACGCGAGCGCATTGATGTGACCGCAGAGTTCGCGGTGGACAAGCTGCCGGCGCTGCAGGCATGGCTGCGCGAACAGGCCCTCGATACGGAGGTGGGTGATGAAGGCGGCCGGTTGCTGCTGCGCCGCGTGGTCGATCGCGGCGGGCGCTCGCGTGCCTTCGTCAACGGCCATCCGGCCACGCTTGCGCAATTGCGCGAGGCGGGTGAGGCGCTGGTGGACATCCATGGACAGAACGCACACCAGTCGCTGTTGCGCGGCGAGTCGCAGCGCAATGTTCTCGATGCCCATGCCGGCCTGGCGTCGCTGGCCGTGGAGACCGCCGCCGCCTGGCGCGAATGGCAGCGCCTGGTCAGGGCGCGCACCGAATATGAAACCCATGCCGCGGCCCGCAACGGCGAGCGCGAACAGTTGCAATGGCAGGTCGAGGCGCTGCGTGAGCTTGCGCCGAAGCCGGATGAGTGGGAGGCAATTCAGACAGAACATTCGCGACTGACCCATGCTGCCAGCCTGATTGAGGGGGCGCAAGCTGTGCTCGATGCGCTGTCCGAGGCCGACGGTGCCGCATCGGCCGTGTTGTCCGGTGCGCTGTCCCGCCTGCGCCCGCTGTTGGGCTATGACGCGGCGCTGGGCGAGACAGTGGCCTTGCTGGAATCCTCGGAGGTGCAGTTGCGCGAAGCGGTGCATGGACTGCGGCATTACGCCGACCGTGTCGAACTTGATCCGGCGCGTCTTGCGCAGGTTGAGGCGCGGGTGGAGGCATTGCATGGCGCTGCGCGCAAGTTCAGGGTGAAGGCGGAAGAACTGCCGGGCCTGCTTGAGGGGTTTGCGGCCCGGCTCGCCGAACTGGAACTGGCATCCGATCCCGGTGCCCTGCAGGCACAGGAACAGGCGGCGCGTGATCAGTATCAGTCGCTGGCCGGCAAACTGACTGCCGGGCGCAGAAAGGCTGCGGCGAAACTGTCTCGCGAGGTGACTGCGGCCATGAAGGAGCTGGCCATGGGCGGCGCGCGATTCGAAGCGTCGCTGCGTGAACAGCCGGATGGCGGTGTCGGTGGCAACGAACAGGTCGAGTTCCTGGTAGCGGCCAATGCCGGCGGCGAACTGCGGCCGCTGGCAAGGGTTGCGTCCGGCGGCGAGTTGTCGCGCATCAGCCTTGCCATACAGGTCATCACGAGCAAGGCGGCGGCGGTGCCGACACTGATTTTCGACGAAGTGGACGCGGGCATTGGCGGTGCGGTCGCCGAGGTGGTCGGTCGCAAGCTGCGGGCCCTGGGTGAAGGCCGGCAGGTGCTGTGCGTCACGCACCTTGCGCAGGTGGCGGCACAGGCCTCCGCGCAGTGGTCGGTGTCCAAGGGAGTCGATGCTGGCGCCGGTGCCAGTGGTGGCGTCAGCAGCAAGGTCGAGGCGCTCGATCGCAAGGGCCGCGTCGAGGAAATCGCGCGCATGCTGGGCGGCGTGGAGATCACCGCGACGACACGGCGTCATGCCTCCGAGATGCTCGGAAAGGCCTGACCCAGGCCGTCGTAAAATGCGAGAATAGCGGGGCTGGCCCGGGGGGGGGTGGCCTTGTCACCACAGAGGAGCAGTCAATGCAGGCCGATAAAAAAGCAGGAATGGGACAGATCATCGCGCTGATCGTCGTGGCGGTGGTGCTCGCGATCGGATATTTCGCGCTGGACAGATATTCTGCCGGCCAGAAGGACATGCTCACGGTGGAAACGCGCGGGCTCAACATGATCCAGGCCCTGACCCGCCACAAGCTGGATACCGGAAACTACCCGGACAGTCTGGACAAACTGGTGCCGCAGTTCACGGCGGCGGTCAGCAAGTGTCCCAACGGCAGCAACATCAGTTACCAGCTCGCCGGTGCCGAGTACATGCTGAGCTGTGAGGGCGTGGTGTTCAAGTCCAAGCCTTACAGCTACGACTCGCGGACCAAGGCCTGGACAGGCTGAGCGCCGGCCGTTTTGCAAAGCGTGCTCGGAAATCGCGGTCTGGGATATAATTCGCGTCGATTTGGAGCAGTAGGCGCGTAGCTCAGCTGGTTAGAGCATCACCTTGACATGGTGGGGGTCGGTGGTTCGAGTCCAATCGCGCCTACCAACAGACAGAAGGGCAGGCCCTGCAGGTTGACGGGCAGGCCGACGGAAAGGGCAAGCGTTATGACACCGCGAACTTGGACGTTCTCGACACAGGGACGCTGACCGGTCTGCCATTTTCGTTTCATTCAAAAAGTGCGGCCTGTCCGCACTTTTTTTTCGTCCGCATTTTCGTGCGGAGTTTATGGAACAAGCCATGATCAACATCAAATTGCCTGACGGTTCGGTACGCAGCTTCGAGCAGCCGCCGACGGTGGCCGACATTGCGGCCAGCATCGGCCCGGGACTTGCGAAGGCCGCCCTGGCCGGACGTGTGGACGGCCGCGTCGTTGACACCTCGCATCGCATTGACCGGGATGCCGACGTGGCCATCATCACCGACCGCGATCCGGATGGACTGGAAGTCATCCGCCATTCCACGGCGCACCTGCTGGCCTATGCGGTGACGACACTCTTTCCCGAAGCGCAGGTGACCATCGGCCCGGTCATCGACAACGGCTTCTACTATGACTTTTCCTTCAAGCGTCCGTTTACGCCAGAGGATCTGGCTGCCATCGAGAAAAAGATGGCGGAGCTGGCGAAAAGGGATTTCCCGGTCACGCGTGAAGTGATGCCACGCGACCAGGCGGTGGAGTTCTTCAAGTCCATCGGCGAGAAATACAAGGCCGAGATCATTGCCTCGATTCCTCAGGGCGAGGACGTGTCGTTGTATCGCGAGGGCGATTTCATTGATCTGTGCCGCGGGCCGCA
>CAIYPG010000012.1 GCA_903928055.1 uncultured beta proteobacterium
CCGCGATGGCGGCGCGGCAGGCCTGATCCGGCAGAACACTTTTTTAACTTTTTTATTGTAATCAAAAACAAATAATTCATATCTATTAAAGCAATTATTCATTAATATTGTTATCAGACATATAAGGCATCAACCTCCCATGCCCTTCCTCAAACGCCCCGGCCAGCCCGACCTGCATTACGCACTGGATGACTACACCGATCCCTGGCGCAATGCGCCCTATCTGATCCTGCAGCATGGCTTCGGCCGTTCCGGACGCTTCTGGTACAGCTGGGTGCCGTATCTTGCGCGCTTCTACAAGGTGGTGCGCCCGGACATCCGCGGCCTCGGCCAGTCCTCGGCGGATTTCGATCTTGCGACGGCCTTCACGCTGGACAACTGTGTTGCCGATGTGGCGGCCATCATCGACCATCTGGGTGCTGACTCTTCGTCGCGGTCCGTTCACTTTGCCGGCGAGTCCATGGGCGGCATCCTCGGCATGGTGCTCGCCGCGACACATCCGGCGAAGGTGCGCACGCTGACCCTGGTGTCCAGTCCCGTGTTCATCGGTTCGGCGACGAAGCAGAGCTATTCGCTGGGCTATGCCTCGCAGGAGGAAGCGCAGCAGAAGATGGGCATGCAGGCATGGGTCGCAGCGACAAACCGCACCACGCGCTTTCCGCCCTCGGCCGATCCGGGCCTGCTGGCCTGGTACGAGGAGGAGTTCGCACGCAATCGTCCCGAGGTGCAGAAGGCCATGGGTGACCTGTTCCACGGCATCAGCGCCGAGCCTTACCTGCCGAAGATCGAGGCGCCGGTGTTGGGCCTCTACCCCACTGACGGCCCGATCACCACGGCCGACCAGGAGGCGATCCTGACTTCGAAGATCCGCAACATGCGCATGGTCCACATGCCCTCGAGCTTCCACAAGGTGCAGCTCGTGTTCCCCGCGGCCTGCGCCACTCACCTGCTGCACTTCGCCGCGCAGCACGATGGGATACCCTGTCGCGAGAGTTAGCCGGCGAACGGGCAGGTCCGTGGCCAATGTGGCGGCAATCGCCGCCGCAATCCTGAATCGAAAGCAAAACCCCATGCAGAAGTACCGCCTTCTCCTTGCCGGCATGCTTGCCGTTGCATTCGCCATTCCCGTGATCGCCGCAGAACCGCCGGTGATCATCGACACCCACGCGCATCTCGAGAACCCCGGCCGTTCACGCGATTTCGCCACGGCCGCCGAGGGGGCCGTCCAGCGAATGAACGCCGCCGGGATCAGCCGCAGCATGCTCATGCCACCGCCGCAGGCGGGCGGCAACAGCAACTGGGAGATCGAGCAGATCCGCTTTGTGCAGGACAAATACCCCGGCCGGTTCATCCTGGTCGGTGGCGGCGGAAGCCTGAACGGCATGATTCAGGACACTGCGCCGGATCGGGTAAGCGATTCCGATCGCAAGGCCTTCCGCGCACGTGCCGAGGAATTGATCGCGGCCGGGGCCCGGGGCTTCGGAGAAATCGCGATCCACCACATGTCCCTGGTCCGCATGGGACCGAACCATCCCTACGAATGGACAGCGCCCGACCATCCGCTGCTGTTGCTGCTCGCGGACATCGCCGCCGAAAAGGGCGTGCCCATCGACATTCACATGGACTTGGTGCCAGAGGACATGCCTGTTCCGGGGCGTCCGGTGTTCAACCTCGGCAAGACGCCCCAGGAGCTGAAGGAGAACCTTTCCGGATTCGAACGATTGCTGTCGCACAACCGCAACGCGAAGATCATCTGGGCGCATGCCGGCACCGATTTCCTATGGACGCGCACGGTTCAACAGCAGGCCCAGTTGCTGGCGCGCAACCCCAACCTCTACATGAGCCTGCGATTCGGCAATGGAGCACCGCCGCCCGTGTATGCGCTGGACCCGACAGGCAAGCTCAAGGCAGGTTGGCTGCAGATGTTGCAGCGATTCCCCGATCGCTTCGTGCTGGGCAGCGACTCCTTCCATGCTGCCGGTGCGGACCGCAAGCGCGGCCCCGGCGATGAGCAGCTTGAGGCCTATCGCACAACGCTTGAACAGATGCCCCCGGAACTGGCCGAGGCAATCGGACATTTGAATGCCGAGCGGCTTTTCCGGCTCACGAACGTTGCTGGCGGCTGACTGCACCTCTACGGGCGGCAAGCGGCTACCCCGGGGAACGGCCTCCTTGAGTGCGTTACCGCACGGATGAGCGCGTCCTGACGGCGGATGATGAAGACTCGCGATTCGCAGGGCGTCCCGCCTTTCGCGAATTCCGAAGGTCAACGCATCCGATACAACAGGAAACCCATCATGAAAAAATCACTCGCATCATTTCTGGCCGCGCTGTTCTTTGCCGGCATTTTCGCTTCGCTTTCCGGCTGCAATACGGTCGAGGGCGTGGGCAAGGACGTACAGCAGGGCGGCAAGGCGATCAAGGACGAGGCGAACGAGCAGCGTCGATAACGCGAGGGGAAATCCTCCCGGGCATGGCCTCAGGCGCGACGCAGCGCCAGGGCCGTGTTCATGGCAAGCGGCAGGAAGGCGCCAATGCAGGCGGCGGTGAGCACGTCCGTCGGCCAGTGAACGCCGAGCACCAGCCGTGACAGCCCGACCAGTGCGATCCAGAGCAGTGCCGGCGGCAAGGCGAACCGGTACGCCGGAGGACATATCCGGCCGATGCAGAGAGACGCTGCCGTGGCGAATGCGGTGACCACCAGCGTGTGTCCGCTCGGAAAGCTTGAACCCCAATACCAGTCGGTGTTCCAGAGCGTCGGTCTGGCGCGGCCGACGGCCGTCTTGATGATGTAGACCGCGATGGCCCCCGAAGCCACCGAAGCAGCCAGCAGCAGGGCTTCAACGCGGTGTCGCCGCAGCAGCAATGCAGCCGACGCGGCGCCGGTGAGCGGGAACAGGAAGGCCGACGATCCGGTCATCGTGATGATTTCGAAAATCCGGTTTGCAGAAGGCGGGATATGGCTGTGGATGAACATCAGGAGGGCCTCGTCGAACGGCCCTGATTCATTGCCGAGCACATCTTCGCTGACTTTGGCGGCGGACACCGCGAAGACCATCACACACAGAATCGAGAGCCTGTGCTTCTCCATGGGACCCGCCCATGCCGTCTGCCAATGGCGCACGTACACAATGAGGGCCAGATAGAAGCAGGCGACGATGAGTGCCAGTGTGACTGCCTGTTCAAGTGCCTCGAGTATCAAGCGTGTTCCACCTGTGGCTTAACCAGCAGGTGCGGGTGCTTCAGAATTTGTAAGCCACGCCTGCGCTTACCGCGTAATTCGATTCGCGCACCACGAGTGGGCTGTGCGCGGCATCGCCCTGCATGTGGCGCGATTCCAGATTGCCGACCACCACCCATTGCGGGCCCAGGTCAAATGACCAGAGCACGCCGATGCTCGAGACCAGCCAGCCGCTGCCGGCGCTGTAGGCCGGCAGGCCGGTGGCCGCGGACTGCTGCGGCGTGATGCCATAGAAGGCGCCGGCAGACTTTGCGTTGGCCCAGGTGCCCTGGGTGAATACTCCTGCGGAAAAACTGCCGCGCTGGAACACGCCGGCACTCAGCCGCACATCGAACTGCGCACCGAGGTCGGTGTCGGTGCGCTGCCGGGCGCGCGCGAGCAGCGTGACCGGCACGGGACCGAACTTGTGGTCCCACTCGGCCTGCAGCCCGGCGGATGCGCCCATCTTCATGTCGGTGACGTTATGGCTGCGAAGAAAGGGGGATTCGTTCATCTTGCGTCCCGGCTCATAGGCAAGCTGGGCGCCGATATGCAGTTCCGGGGTGATTTCCATCCGCGCGCCGCCCTCGAGGACGCCCTGGGTCGATCGCACGAACCAGGGCTGGCCGAGGTAGCGGATGACGGGGACCAGTTCGGTGTGCCGCGAGTCCGATCCGTCGTAGGCTGGCCGGATGCGCAGACCCGGGCCGATCATCGATTGATTGGAAAGCTCCGCAACGGCGGCCAGCGGCGTGAACAATCCCAGAGCGAGTGCCGTATACAGGATCGCAGAGCGCAGGGTGGGTGGAGATAGCCGTCTGGTTTTCATGGGTGTAAATGTTCCGCGTTGGGTGGGAGTGCTCGCAGGTCCTTCGCGGCGTTCGCGAGGGCTCCTGTCAATGGCGCCCATCGTCTGCTTTGCAAATGCACCATTCTGTTCGTTGCCGTACATACGCCCGGATGCCTTTCGACTAGCGTGATGGCATTGCCCTGATCTCCGGAAGAGCCTTGTCTTTCGTTGCGGGAGCACCGGTCAACATGGCCGGTCGAAAGGAAAAAATGCGCGACTTGATGCTGTTGGTGTGGATGCTGGCCTTGCCGGTGAGTCCGGCTGTTGCGCAGGTGAACATCGGAATCGGCCTTCCCGGCATCAACATTGGCGTCAATCTGCCGTTTTATCCGGAACTGGTCCCGGTGCCGGGTTATCCGGTCTACTACGCGCCGCAGCTGGATTCGAACTTCTTCTTCTACGACGGCATGTACTGGGTCTATCAGCGGGACGAGTGGTATGCCAGTTCCTGGTACGACGGTCCGTGGGATTACGTCAGCCGGGATTTTGTGCCGCTCTACGTGCTGCGCATTCCGGTCCGCTATTACCGCAACCCTCCGGAATACTTCCGCGGCTGGATCGCCAGTGCGCCGCCACGCTGGGGCCAGCATTGGGGCAATGACTGGCAGCAGCGTCGCCGCGGATGGGACCAATGGGACCGGCGCGCGGTGCCGGCGCCGGCACCGTTGCCCGCCTACCAGCGGCAGTATTCCGGTGATCGCTATCCGAAGGCGGAGCAGCAGCATGTGCTGCGCGACGAGAATTATCGTTACCGGCCGCGCGATGCCGTCGTGCGCGAGCACTTCCAGCCGCCGCCTGCAAAAGCTGCCGCACCGTCACCGCGCGAGCGACAGGCTGATCCGCAGAAGTCGCAGGACAAGGGGCGCGCGCAACAGGATGGCCCGCGTGCAAAGCCGCCGGAACAGTCGGTGCCCAAGGCCGCTCCTCAGACCACACCGCAGTCCACGCCCCAGCAACAGCAGCCTGTGCCGCAGGACCGGAACCGTGCGCAGCAGAACGGCCAGCGTGATCGGCCGCAGGAAGAGACTGCGCCCAAGGTCGCCAATCCACCACCATCACGGCCGCAAAGCAGCTCCGCTGTTCAGCAGCCACAGCCGCAACGGCAGCAGCCGCAACAGCAGCCGCAACCTCAACAACAGCCGCAGCCGCAACGGCAGCAGTCGCAGCCACAACCTCAACAGCAGCAGCAACCAAGGCCGGCGGCCGAACGTGAAAGGCCGGCACAAGCTGCGCGCCCGGAGGGCAATGCACCCAACAAGGGCGAGCCCCAGAGCCAGGGGCGAAGCAAGGCGCCGGAGAAGAATGCCGAGAAAGCCGGTGAGCGGGACCAGGAACGTAGTCGCTAGGCCGCATTGTCAGGTACCCATCCGATGCCTGTGATCCGTTCATACGCCCGTTCCCGCGCGACCCTCTTTGGCGTCGCGCTTGCGCTCGCTCCGGCGGCGGCATCGGCTCGTGATTCCCTGCCGGAATCCGGCACCGGCTTCAGCCTGGATGCGACGGCGCCAGGTTTCGGTGGCCCGATGTTGCGTGCGCCCCGGTCGCTGCTGGCACAGGCCGGCAGCAAGGCCGATGCAGTCGTTCCCGCCGTGACGCGCGAATCCGAGCATCCGAGTCCATCGGGTGAGGGCCGGGCCAAGAGTTATATGGTCCCGGCCATGGAGATCATGGCGTTTGACGGGCTGCTCAGCGTCGCCAATCGGCAGTTCTCCAGTGACGGCGCCTACTCGAGCAACCTGACCTCGGCACGGAACAATCTGCATGGCAACTGGAAGGTGGACAACGACCCGTACAAGGTGAACCAGATCGGGCACCCGTACCAGGGATCGATGTATCACAGCCTGGCGCGTTCCGCCGGCCTCAGTTACTGGGAAGCAGCCGGCTATACCTTTGCCGGCAGCGTGCTTTGGGAGGTGGCAGGTGAACGCACCGATCCCTCCCTTAATGACCAGATCGCCAGCGGCGTTGCCGGTTCCTTTTTTGGCGAGGCGTTGTATCGCATGTCGAGCCTGGTGCTGGAGCGTGGCGGTGGCATGTCGCCATTCTGGCGGGAGTTGACCGCCGCCGCGATTTCCCCGGCCACCGGCTTCAACCGCCATGTGATGGGTTATGAATCGATTTTCTCCAGTGACGGCGCGCCGGTCTACAGCCGCCTGTCCATGGGTGTCAGCGGCCAGGCGTACAACAATCCGGGCACTGCCACCCGCGTGCGTCCGACAGAAGCGCTGATGGATTTTTCCATCGACTACGGTGCACCGGGCAGGCCCGGTTACACCTATACGCGGCCGTTTGACTACTTCACGTTCCAGGGAACCGCCTCCAGCGCAAACCTGATGGAAAACGTCATGGTGCGGGGGCTGCTCTACGGCAGGGCGTATGAGCCGGCCGACAACACCCGCGGTGTCATGGGGATCTATGGCAGCTACGATTACATTGCGCCGCAGACCTATCGCATTTCGAGCACGGCATTATCCGTTGGCACCACCGTGCAGACCTGGCTGACCAATGACATTGCGCTGCAGGGCACGGGGCTTGCCGGCATGGGCTATGCGGCAGTGGGGACATCGCATGGTCTGGATGAAGGCGACTATCACTATGGCGTGACGCCTCAGGCGCTGCTGGCACTGCGCCTGGTCTTCGGCGAGAAGGCCTCCATCGACATGACCGGGCGCGAATACTTTGTCTCCGGCGTGGGCGGCACCACCTCCGGACACGACAACATCATCCGCACCGACATCGCGCTGACCTGGCGCATCCACGACCAGCACGCCATCTCGTTGCGCTATCTGTGGAACCGTCGCGATGCGACCTATTCGGGGCTGGGTGAGCGAATACAGAGCAGCGACACGCTGGGCATCTTCTATACGCTGCTGGGCAGCGACCGCTTCGGCGCGGTCGAGTGGCGCTAGGCTGCGGCAGACGGCATTGCGGATCATGCCGGGTGCGCTGAAGGCCGCCGTCATTGCAGTGCTGGCCGTCGTGCTCGGCTGGTCGCCGGCATCGCCGGCGCAGACCATTCCGCAGCCGCCGTGCGCGGGTTCACCGTTGCCGATCTATGCACCGGGCGGAGAGCCTCCCCTGCTCCAGGTCTGGTCGAAAACCAGTCTGGCCTCATGGTTGCCACCAGCCTGCACCGGCTGGAACGGCCCGGTCGGCAACCTGCTGGTGGCGCTTGCCGGCACTTTCAATTTTGCCGGCAGCACGGACCAGTTGCTCAGCCGCTTTGGCGCGGTGTCCACCCTCAGCGGCATTCGCTACTGGTCGGTCTCGGACAAGGACTGGCGACCCCTGATCATCAGTGCTGCAGCGCTGGGTGATCCGGCTTCGCAAGGCCGCCGTGCCGACTTTGCGGCGCCCGAGATGAAGGCAGGATCGAACCTCTTCTTTGCGCAGCGCGACCGGCGTTCCACGGGCGACGTTGTCTACCGGATGCGTGTGCTCGAGGCCGGCGCCGACCTTCTCGTGCTGGACCTGGAGAACGTCTCACCGGTGCGGGCCTTCATCCTCACGATCTTCGAGCCCGGCGACATGAAGCTGCTCTATTTCCTGAAAAGGGCCGCCGGCGGGAACTGGAACCTGTACGCGCTGCTTTCGGCGAACAGTTCCTATGCCGAGGGGAACGAAGCGTCGTTCATCAACCGTGCGGTTGCGTTCTACCGGCATTTCAGCGGTGCCCAGACCGACGGCGCGCCACCGCTGGCGCGCTGAGGCATCTGCGGGGCGTTTTCCTCCTCGCGGCACGGCCACTGCAGGGACAGATGCACGGCGGTTTAATCCTGATCAAGAAACCCGCCGATTGGCCCGGTTATCCTTCCTCCCAGGAGGATACGATGCCCGATCCGCGTCTCAGGCTGCTGGGGCAGCAGAAGTTTTCGGAAATTGCGCTCAGCCTGGTGGATCACCTCGACGCGATGGTTGCGCTCTGGGATCCCAACCAGGTGTGCGTGTTCGCGAACAACGCCTACCAGCTCTGGTTCGGACTGGCCGGCAAGGACGTTGTGGGCCTCACCATGAAGGAACTGCTGGGTCCGCTCTACGAAGAGAACCTGCCCCACATCCTGGCCGCGCTTCGTGGCGAGAAACAGGAATTCGAGCGGACAATCCCCACGCCCCACGGTGTCCGCCACAGCCTGGCGACCTACATTCCCAATGTCGTGGAGGGCAGGGTCGAGGGCTTTTTCGTGCATGTCACCGATGTGACCGGGCTGAAGATGATGGAGCTGGAGCTCAAGGCGGCCAAGGAGGATGCGGAGCACCAGGCCACTCACGATTTCCTTACCGGCCTGCCGAACCGCGTGCTGCTCGTGGACCGGATCGAACAGGCGATTTCGCTGGCCGAGCGCAAGGACGCCATGGTGGCGGTATTGAGCCTTGACCTGGATGATTTCAAGAAGGTCAATGACACCTACGGTCATGGCGAAGGCGACCGTGTGCTGATCGAAGTTGCGCAACGCGTGAAAGGGGCGCTGCGCGAATACGATTCGGTCACCCGCCTGGGTGGCGACGAGTTCATGGTGCTGCTGCAGGAGATTGGTTCAGTCGAGGAGGTGATCCTGCTTGCAGAGCGCCTGCTCGAGCGCATCGGACGCATCTTCCCCATTGGTGGTGCGCCCTGGACGCCCTCATCCAGCGTGGGGATCGCCCTGTATCCGCGGCACGGTGCAACGCCGGCCGAGCTGATCGCGCATTCGGACCGCGCGCTGTATCTGGGAAAACATCTGGGCAAGAACCGCTACGTGCTGGCCGAGTCCGACCGGCTGGATGGCGGCGACAGATCACTTTTTGAGTGAGGGGCTGGCGGCATCAATGCCGTCCCGCATTTCCGAAGATTATTTTTTCGTTTGTCACGAATCCCCTACAGCCATTGCCTTGAGTCGAGGCAATGGATGGAATAGATTCGAGTGGTCGCGCTGTATACGCATTGAAGCATCTCTGCGACCACACGAAGCGAAAAAGAAAATGCAGGCAATAACGGCTCTACAACCCCCTCGGACCGACCCCCGATTGCTCGGTTCATTGCATGCCCTGGTCGTGGCACTGGGCATTCGCGATGCCTATACGCGCTCGCACTGTGACCGGTCTGCCGACCTTGCGGCCGAACTCGGCCGGGCCTGCGGTGTGCTGAATGGCGACATGGACATCCTCAGGGTCAGCGCGCAGTTCCACGACATCGGCAAGATCGGCGTCCCCGACGCGGTGCTGCTGAAACCGGAGCGCCTCACCGATGAAGAATGGGCTCTGATGAAATCCCATGCCGAGCACGGCGAGCACATTTTCAATGCGGGTTTTCCGGAGGACGAGCACTCCGTCGCAAAGGTCATCCGCCACCACCATCAATCCTTCGATGGCAGCGGCTATCCCGACGGCCTGCGCGGCAAGGAGATTCCGTATCTCAGCCGCATCCTGCTGGTTGTGGATTCCTACGATGCCATGAGCACTGCGCGTCCCTACCACAGTGCCCGCACTCATCACGAGATCATGAACATCCTTGCCGCCGAGTGCGGCCAGAAGATCGATCCGGATGTGTTCCGCGCTTTTGCCCGGCTGATCGAGGACAGTCCGAACCGGGCCCAATAAGGCCGGCGCAGGCAGCTGCGGTCAGGCGGCGCGGGCACCCCCTTGCGTCCCCGCAGCCCTGGATCAGTGACTGTGTTCGGGCATTTCCATGGGCGTGGCCCCAGCGGCGGCCGGAGCTTTGTAGCCGAGCAGCGACGGGTCCAGCATGCCGGTGATCATCGCCACATGCCCGAAGACGAGGAACATGGCCACGCAGGTGGCATGCACGCGCAGCTTGCCGATTTTGTCCAGGCTGCGATTGACCAGGCCGAATTCCTGCAGCGCAATCCAGATCAATGGCAGGCCGCCGATCAGGTAGCTTCCCACGGCAACCACGTCGATGAAGGTCCGCCATTCGCCCGCTTTCGTGATCGGGATGACGGCATGGGTCATCAGGTAATAGATGATGCCGATGAAATACACGCCCACCGCAGTGCCGGCAGAACGATTGAGCTTCCACACCGCGCCTTCGTAGCTGCGGGTAAAGAGGATGTACAACTCAGTGATGGCCAGTGTTTCGGCCAGCACCACTGGCACCGCCATGAAGATGAAGAGATTCCAGGGCTGGTTGTCGGCCAGCAATTGCATGTAGTGGGTCATGTTCATGTTGTTTCTCCGGCGCAGTTGCCTGCAAAGCTGCCTGTCAGACAGGCCATGGTTCAAGGCTATTCCCGGAAATGCCGCATCCTTTGATCCTGCGCAACAAAAGCCGTGAAGGCCGGGGGCGGGAGGGGGATTCAGCCCGGAAATCCATCAATCCCGCGGTTCTGGTACACAATGCCGCTCCGGCCCCCCGAGGGGTCGCGAGGCAGTCATAACCACATTACCCATCGCGGAGGAGAGTTCCATGAGCACGAAAGAACTGACAGGCAAGGTCGCCCTGGTCACCGGCGCGGCGAAGAACATCGGGCGCTCGATTGCGCTGTCGCTGGCCGCCGACGGCGCCGCGGTGGGCGTAAACACACGGGCCTCGCGCAACGAAGCCGACGCCGTGGCAAAACAGATCCGCGACGGCGGTGGCCGGGCCGAGGTATTCATGGCTGACGTGGCCGACCCGGCGGCGGTCGAGGCGATGGTCGCGGGCGCGATTGCAAAGTTCGGGCGCCTCGACATCCTGGTGCTGAACGCAGCCCACCGCAACGAAGTGCCCTTCCTTGACATGAGCTTCGAGGAGTGGCGCCGGGTCATGTCCGTCACCCTGGACAGCACCTTTCACTGCATCAAGGCCGCCCTGCCGCACCTGATCAAGGCTGGCGGCGGCGACATCATCACCTTCGGCGGTGCCAAGGCGCTGTCGAGTTCGGCGAACCGCGTGCACGTTGCAGCTGCCAAGCACGGCGTGGTCGGCCTCACGCGCACGCTGGCGAAGGAAGTGGCCGGATACGGCATCCGCGTGAACTGCGTCTCGCCTGGTCCCATCAACACCAGCCGGCCGGCGAGCCGCGCCGACCACAAGATGACCGCCAGCGACATTCCGCTTGGGCGCCTGGGTGGGCCCGATGAAATCGCCGCCATGGTGAGCTTCCTGTGCGGCCCCGGCGGCAAGTTCATCACCGGCCAGACCCTGCACGTCAATGGCGGCACGCAGATGACGTCCTAGGGAATCACCCCTCGGCGTACGTGGTGATGCGTCAGGCCGGCAGCGAAGGGTGGCTGGCCGGAATCGTTGAACGCTGTTCGTGCAGGGCCACCAGCCGGTCGATGTTGGGCCTTCCGCGCCACTCGAAGAGCTTGCGGAAGTCCACCCATTGCACGGAGATCACGAGGTTCAGGTCCAGCACCGAGAACCAGCCGGGCACGAAGCCCTCGGGGGTTGCGCGTTTCTCCAGCCAGTCGAGGATGCTTTGCACGCGCATGTGCTCGCGCGCCAGGTATGCCGGTTCCCTGTGCACGCCGCTGTGCGTGCCAAAGCGCAGCATCGTCAGTCCGCAATTGAGCAGCGTCTCGATCGCCACCAGCGTCTCCGAATCCTCCCAGCGCTTTTCCGGGCGCACCAGCGTCTTCACCAGCGGCGGCGCATTCGCTCCAGCAGGTGGCGCTTTTGGCGCATCGGGATATTCGCTGAGCAGGTAATCGAGGATCACGTTCGACTCGAACAGCACGCGCCCGTTATCGTCCAGCGCCGGGACGCGGCCGCAGGGATTGATCTTATTGCCGTAGTCGTTGCCGAGGCGGTCGAAGGGAACCACTTCGTTGCGGTATTCCAGCCCTTTTTCGGCGAGCATCACGCGCACCTTGCGGGTATAGGGCGAAAGCGGGCTCATGTAGAGCGTGCGCATGGGTCACTCCTCCTTGGGGATGGCGCATGGTAAAGGAATCTGCGGCGCACTGCCGCTGCAGATGATGGGGCGGGGCTGCGCCAATCGTTTAAGATTGCGGCGCGGAAAGCGCAACTCATGGCGCAAAATCGATTGCAACACTCACCTCAACATCCAGACCACGCCAAAGGAGAGACCACAATGCCGACGTTCCAGAACAATGGTGCAACGATCTATTACGAGGAATACGGCCAGGGCTTTCCCATCCTGACTTTTGCGCCGGCCGGACTGCTGTCCACGATCGAAGTCTGGCGCGGCGACACCGCACCGATCAATCCGATCACCGAGTATGCGCAGGACTACCGCGTCATCGTGATGGACCAGCGCAATGCCCCGGGCGGCCGCTCGCATGCGCCGATCACGGCCAATGACGGATGGCACAGTTACACCGCCGACCATATTGCCGTGCTCGATCATCTGGGCATCGACAAATGCCACCTCTACGGCCAGTGCATCGGCGGCCCGTTCATCATGAGCCTCCTCAAGGCGCAGCCAAATCGCATTGCCTGTGCCGTTGCCGCGCAGCCCAGTGGCCGTGTCGGTCCGCTCAAGCCGGGCCGCACGCCGCGCTTCGTGGACTGGGCTGAAAAAATCCGCAAGGACCATCCGGAGGCCACCGAGGAGGCGCTCGACGGCTTCTATCGCAACATGTACACCGCGGGCTTCCTGTACAGCGTTGACCGCGCCTTCCTGCCGACCTGCAAGACGCCGGTCATGGTGCTGGCCGGCAATGATGAGGCGCACCCCTTCCCGATTTCCGAGGAGACGGCAAAGCTGCTGCCCGATGTGGAATTCATCCCGGAGTGGAAGACCGGTGCTGCGCTTGAAGCGGCGCGTCCGAAGGTCAAGGCTTTCCTGAAGAAGCACACCCCGGCCGGCGCGTAACGTGTCCTGCAGCGGGCGGTGTGTCGAGCGCTGTCCGGCTGATCAGGGGGCTGCAAGGCCGCGCATCATGGCGACGCAGGTCGGGCAGACGTCATGGGAGAGGCAGGGCAGTCCCTCAGCCGGAATGGCATAGGGATCATCCAGCGCCTCTTCGATTTCCAGCCACCGGCCTTCGGGCATCTTGAGGCGCCTGCAGATGCTGCAGATGATGCGCCACTGGCTGTTGCGGCGTTGTTTCAGGTCCAGCAGCGGAATGCGGGGATGCGCAACCGAGCGCACCAGGTGGCCGGTCAGATGCAGGCGGCCTTCCGGTCGCGGGGCGATTTCGAGCTCCATGTAGCGCCGGCCGTTGGGCGAGTCGCAGCGGAACGGGATCGTCACCGCGATCTGCCGCGCACGGACACGGTCGAATACGGCCGCATACAGTTCCATGACGTTCCAGCCGGCGAGGAAGGGCGCAAGCGGCAGGCCCAGCACCTTGTCGCGCGTCAGCGATTCGCAGTCATTTTCCGCCGCGAAGGCACACCACGCCTCATCAACATCGACGATGCGGTTGTCGCGGTCCAGTTCGTAATGAAATTCCATCATGTGGCGAATCCGATACCTTTGGCGTGCTGCGGATGTAACATCGGGATCGGCGAAGCGTGGATTGGGGATGCAGGCAGCAAATCCCCGCCGATGAAGCAGGTTCAGGCTATATCGCCAATGGTGCGCGGCATTGACCCCGGTCAACCCAGCTCCATATGCCGCTGGGATAAAGTCACCCGGTAACCAGGAAAACGGCTCTGCGCCGAAGGCGCGCGGAGGCAGAAATCAATGTGGAAACAAGGGAGAGAGCATGTTGTATGAAGCCGAATCCGGAGAAATAAGAATCGCCGCAGCGGGCGATGCCATGGTGTCCCACCCGCTGTCGATCTACCGCGAAGAGCGCTTCCTGCGCCTCGCCGAAGTGCTGCGCGGTGCGGATGCCTCGATCTGCAATCTCGAGATGCCCATCCACAGCCTGGACATTCCGCACCTGCTCGCCGAAGGTTCCTACGGCGCCTCGCACCCGGATACCGCGCGCGAACTGAAGTGGATGGGCTTCAACATGGTGGCCACGGCCAGCAACCACGTGTTCGATTTCGGTCCTGCCGGGATGCTCGAATCGCAGGCGAAGCTCGATGAAGCCGGCGTGGTGCATGCCGGCACCGGACGCAACCTCTCCGAGGCGCGCGCCGCCGGTTACATGGACACGGCACGCGGCCGCGTTGCGCTGCTGGCTTCGGCCTCTTCGTTTCCGGAATGGGCGCGTGCCGGCGAACAGCGCCATGACTTCCACGGCCGTCCGGGCGTGAGCTTCCTCCGCTATGAGACCGTGCACACCATCGACGAGCGCGCCTTCAAGGAATTCCAGCGCCTCAACGCCGGACTCGGTTTCGAGCGCGTGGCCGAGGCGCAGAAGCGCGGCGGCCATCGCGGCACGGCCGGCGCCAATGAAATGTATTTCCAGCCTTCCACAAAGCTCATCAACGGCGAGGAATTTCCCAGCGTCAAGTTCGTGCAGGGCGATGCGTTCGGTTCGAAGACCAACTCCTTCAAGCCGGACATGGAAGACATCCTGCGCTGGGTGCGTGATGCGCGGCGCCAGGCCGACTGGGTGGTGTACAGCCTGCACGGCCACGAAGGCCCGTATCCGACGCCGGGCGATCCGCGCTCGGTGGGTCCGGCCGGCGTGCGCGAAGTGCCCGCGGACTTCATGGTCGAATTCGCCCATGCCTGCATCGACGCCGGCGCCGATGTGTTCTTCAGCCACGGCGCGCACCAGATCCGCGGCATCGAGATATACAAGGGCCGGCCGATTTTCTATTCGCTGGGCGAATTCCTGTTCCAGAACGAAACCGTGCCGCGCTGGCCGGCGGATTCCTACCGCCACTACGGCCTCGACAACAGCGCCACGCCCGCCGACTACAACGATGCACGCACCGGCAACGGCAAGAAGGGCTTCCCCGCGAACCCCGATTACTGGCGCAGCGTCGTGCCGGTGTGCCAGTTCAAGGGCGGCAAGCTTGCCTCCATCGAGCTGTATCCCATCGACCTCGGCCATGGCAAGAAGCGCACCGTGCGCGGCCGTCCGCTGCTTGCGGCGCCCAATATGGCTCGTGAAGTCATCGAAACCCTGCAGCGGCTCTCGAAGCCCTACGGCACGGAAATCGTGCGCGAGGGCGACCGCGGCATCATTCGCTTCTAGCCGGCATTGGTCAGGACTGCCGCTGTCCAACGGCGCCTGGCCACGCTAGCCGCGCCTGGGCAGCCAGCGCTGCAGGGTCTGGAGCAGTTCATCCCGTGCGACGGGTTTGGTCAGGTAGGCCTCGGCGCCCGCCTGCGTCGCGGCAAGCCAGGTTTCATCGTCGGTGCTGCTGGTCAGCATCACGACCGGGATGTGGCGAGATTGCGTATCCGCCTTGATGACCTTCAACACTTCAATGCCGCTCATGTAGGGCATGTGCACGTCGAGCAGTATCAGGTCCGGCGGGGATTCGATCACCGCCCTGAGCCCTTCTGCAGGGTCGGCTGCGCAGCGGGCTTCGCAGCCGGCATTCTGCAAATGCAGTTTCAGCAGTTCGCAGATGATGGGGTCGTCGTCGATGACGAGTATGGCGGGCATTACGATGCCTTTCATGGCGGGCTGCAAAAATTATAGCCCGCGCCGTTCAAACCCCGGATGGCGGCCCCGGACGATCCATGGCAGTCTGTCGCAACAGGCTTGCCGGGAGCCCATATTAAGGCGTCATCGAACCGGCAATAGGACGAACAGCGAGGAGAAAGCCCGCATGCAATCCGCTTACAGCTACGACCACATCCACCTCCGCTCACGCAACCCGGAGGCCACGATTGCGTTCTACGAAAAGATGTTCGACGCCAAACGCGTGGAGTTCGTGCAGTCCAACGGCATCCCCCGCACAGACCTCGACCTGAACGGCCTGGCGATCTTCATCAGTGAAGTGGCCGGGGGCGCCGTGATTCCCGACGCGCCCGCAGCCGCCTATGTCGGTCTGGACCACCTGGGCCTGCGGGTGAAGGACGTCGATGCCGCCATCGCCGAGCTGAAGCGGCGCGGCGCAGCCGTGATCAAGGAACCGGTCACGATCCGCCCCGGCGTGCGCATTGCCTTCATCCAGGGGCCGGACAATGTGCGCATTGAACTCCTGCAGCGCACGGTCATCGAAATTTCCGAGGCCGCTGGCCGATAGCCGACAGGATAGCCGGCGCCAAACGGCAAACCCCGCCGGTGCCCCATCCCCGGAGCGCCCGGCGGGGCTTTTGTTACCTACCGCCTTCCGATCAAGCCTTCACATTGATCCGCTGGCCGGTGATCTGGCCATTCAGGTTGACGCTGGGCTTGGGCAGGGCCGCTTTGACATCGTCGGCATCGCCGTCGTTGTCCGGACCGGCTTTTCTGATTTCTGCGGCCTCAGGCGTTCTGCGCACGGCGGCGGCAGGCGCACTGGGGCGGGTGCTTCCGATGGAATTGATGCTCATGAGGGTACCTCAGGGGTTGGGTGAGGCAGGAATACCCTGCGCTCTAACTGTTTAACGGCCGCCCGACGGGGAAATGGAGCGATTTCAAGTGCCGGAGCGCAAAAAGGTGGCGCCATACCGGTCCTTGGGGAGGGGCGCCAGGGCGGGGCGTTATCATTCAGCCTGCCCGCGCCTCAATTGAATGACATCAAGCATCCCTGTGAAGCCCATCCATCTCAACCTTGCCATCGGCGTTGCCGCATTCAGCGGTGCCACCGCGGCGCGCATGCAGCTTTCGCTGTTTGCCCTCAGCCTGGGCGCCCAGCCCTCGCAGGTGGGGCTGCTGTTTGCCACGCACTTTGTATTCCCGTTGCTCATGGCCTGGCCCATCGGCGTCATGGCCGACCGCATCGGCTCGCGCGGATTGCTGATGTTCGGCATGGCGGCAGGCGCCATCGGCCTGTCGATTCCCTGGGCCTTCCCCAATCTCTACGCACTCTATGCGGCCGGCCTGATGAGCGGACTGGCGTTTGCATTTTCCAGTGTGCTGATCCTGAACCTTGCCGGCCTGCTCAGCACGCCGGAGAACCGCGCGCGCAATTTCGCCAACACCAGCATGACCGGCTCCACCGCCAACGTGCTCGGTCCGCTGATCGCCGGCTTTGCCATCGACCATGCCGGCCAGCAGGTTGCGAGCCTCTGCTCGGCGGGCCTGCTGGTCGTGGCCTTCGTGCTGCTGGCCGTGTGGGGCGGCGTGCTGCCCGGCGGCAGCGCAAAGCGCGCCGAATCGAAGAAGAGTTCACTGCGCGACCGGCTCTCGGACAGGACGGCGGCCGGCATCATCCTGGTGAGCTGCCTGGTGCAGACCGGGTCGGACCTCTTTGTGTTCTATCTGCCCATCTACGGACACAGCCTGGAGATGTCGGCCACGACCATCGGCATCATCCTGGCGAGCATCTTTGCCGCCTCGTTCGTTTCGCGCCTGGTCATGCCCCAGCTCATCCTCAGGGTGGGCGAGCGCAATCTGCTCGCCTTCGGGCTCTTTGCCGCGGCGGCGGGCTTTGCGCTCATTCCTCTGTTCGAGCACCCGGTCATGCTCAGCCTCATTGCTGCCGGTTTCGGGCTGGGCTCGGGCTGCGCCCAGCCGCTCACCATGATGCTGCTGTTCAACCGAGCGCCTGAAGGCCGCTCCGGCGAAACGGTGGCGCTGCGCCAGACCGCGAACAACATCACGCGGGTGATTTCGCCGCCCTTCTTCGGCGCCATCGCCGCAGCCACCGGCCTGTGGGGCGTGTTCCTGCTGAGTGCCCTGCTGATGGGGGCCGGCGGATGGAAGGTCATGGGCACGGGATTGGGCGATAAGGCCGGCAAGGCCTGAAAAAGCCCGGCATGTCCGATTGCAGTTTTAATTTCATCCAGGTCATCAGGGAGGCAACATGAACAACCAACTCGCATTGCTGGAGCAGGCGCAGAGCACTTTCATTGATCTCGCGATCAAGTTCGGCCCGAAGGCGGTGGTCGCAATCCTCATCCTGATTGCCGGCTTCTACGCCGGGCGCTGGGTGGGCGTGGTGTTCAACCGGCAACTGGGCAAATTCCATCTCGAGCCGCCGGTGCGGCTGCTGCTGGTGCGCGTGGCGCGGCTTTGTGTGCTGGCGCTGTTCGTGATCATGGCGCTGCAGAACCTCGGCATCGACCTCCTGCCGCTGATCGCCGGCGTGGGCGTTGCAGGAGCCGGGATCGCGCTGGCCATGCAGGGAGTACTGGGCAACCTCGCTGCCGGGCTCACGATCATCTTCACCCGGCCGTTCCGGGTGGGCGAATACGTTTCCATGATTGGCGTCGAGGGCCGAGTCGAGACGATCGAGCTTTTCAGCACCACGCTCAGCCATGCAGACCAGTCGCGCGTCATCATACCGAACCGCAAGATCGTCGGCGAGATCCTGCACAACTACGGCCACATCCGTCAGCTCGACATCACCGTGGGCATCAGCCGCGCTGACGATTTCGAGCGCGCCCTGGCCGTGGCCGAAGAAGTGGTGAAGGCCAATCCGCGTGCGCTCACGGAGCCGGCGCCGGTGATTGGCGTGAACAAGCTCGCCGATGCCTCCATCGGGATTGCGGTCATGCCCTGGGTCAAGGTGGAGGACTGCGGGCCGGCGGCCGCCGAGATCAACCGCGCCATCGTCGAGCGCTTCCGTGCCGCGGGTGTGGTGTATCCGGCGCCACCCCCGGAAATGCGCGTGGTCAGGGGCTAGAGGCGGGTAGTGGGCCGCGATTCGATAATGCGGCCCACCGGTTTTGTTGTGCCCTGCGCCTACTCTTCGGCCTTGATGCCGTTTTCCTGAACGATCTTGCTCCAGTTCACGGCCTCGGTTACCAGCATCTGACGGAACTGCGCCGGCGTATTGCCGATGACGAGGTTGCCGTCGGCCTCCAGCCTTGCCTTGAGGTCCGGAACCGCAAGCACCTTCGTGAAGCCCTCGTGCAGGCGGTTCACGATCGGCGCCGGTGTGGCCGCCGGCGCCATGAAGCCGGTGTACGACGAATAATCGAATCCCGGCACGCCCGATTCGGAAATGGTCGCCAGGTCGGGCAGCAACGGGCTGCGCCGGTCGGTCATCATGGCGATGGCCTTCAGTTTTCCCGACTTGATCAAAGGCAGGCCCGGCGGCAGCGCCACCCCTGACACGTCGATACGCCCGGTCATGAGGTCGGGCAGCAGCGGTCCCGTGCCCTTGTAATGAACGAAGGTGACGCTGGTCTTCGTGGCCTGGTGCAGCCACACACCCGCAAGGTGCCCCCCGCTGCCCGCTCCGGTCGTGCCGAGGTTGATCTTTCCGGGATTGGCCCTGGCGTAGGCAAGGTATTCGGCGAAGTTGTTGTACGGCAGGCTCACCGGCCCGAGCAGCAGCAGCGGGCGCTTGGTCATCAGCGTGATCGGCGCGAAATCCTTCGGGAACTCGAAGGCGAGATTTTTGTAGATTGCGGGGAACGCGGTGAAGGCGCTGTTGATGATCAGCAGCGTATAGCCGTCCGCCGGTGCCTTGGAGACATAAGCACCGGCAATCGTGCCAGCGGCACCTGACTTGTAGTCGAGGATGAAGGTCTGGCCGAACTGTTCGCGCAACCTCGGCATGTAGAGTTGCATCTCGGTCTCGACCGGCCCGCCGGGGGCGAGCGGCATCACCATGGTGACCGGCTTCGACGGATAGGGCGCCTGCGCCAGGGTCGCGCCTGAAGTCATGAAGGCGGCGAGCGCCGCACACGACAGGGTTGCTTTCATCCAGCATTTGGGTTGCCGCATGATCCTCTCCTTTATTTTGCGGATGGGCTGCCGGCGACTTCCGGATGCCCGTTTCGTTGCCTGTTCATTACGCCGGAGATCTTCGCCCCTGACGCAACAAACCGTAGGCTACTCCCAAATCGGGAAGGGCATCAGCAGGCACTGCTCGTTGGCGACAGGTGCGCGGCTATTTTTTTGGTGCCAGCTCAGGGCGGTACGCCCCGGAAGCTGCCGCTGACCGTGATGGTGGCATCGTTGCCCGGCATCAGGGCGGAGGCCAGGCCGGCGTTGTTGCCGATGCCGAGGGTGGCGGTATAGGTGCCTTCCACGCGTGTGTCGTAGCGCGTGATGTTCACCGTGCAGCCCGTGCCGTAGTTGTTGATGCCGCTGTTGTAGATGTAGCTGTAGATGACGCCACGCGTGGTGTTGAGCGTGATGCTCGGCCGGTCGGTGCCATAGAGCGTGCCGCAACTGTAGGTGCCGACGGCGCGCGGGAAATCGAACAGTCGCATCCTGAGGCTGGTGTTTGCCGGATGGTTGAAATCCATGCGGAAGGAAGTTGCCGTCAGGAAGCCATTCGACTGGTAGTTGAACAGGAACTGCTCCCCGGTGGTCCAGTGCGTTGAGCCGTCGCTGATGCCGAGCGTGAGCGCGTTGGTGGTGCCATCAGCCGGCACGCTGCCTTCATTGCCGCTGTTGCCGGCCACGTAGGGAGTCGCCTGGAAGTTGCGGAAATCGCCGCTCACGGCGATGGTCCTGTCAGCGGCAGTGGTGAGCATTGTGTCGACTGCCAGCAGCGTGCCGGTGAAGTGTCCCTTGTACAGGCCCCCGCCAATCTGGTCGATGGTCATGACGCAGTTGCCACCGCCGGTGGACTTGTACTCGTACTCCGAAAGATAGGTGCCCAGCCACACGCGCATGTTCAATTGCGACGCGGTGCCGCAGTTGAAATTGCCGGTGCCGGTGAAGAAGCTGTTCTGAACGATCCAGACCAGGTTGGTCGGAACGCCGTTCAGCGTGAAGGTCTCCGTGCCGTCATTGGTTGGGGCGCTGTAGCTGACACTGGAGCCCACCGCATTGCCGCGGTCATAGGGCAGGATGAAGAACCTGCCGGCGGGCAGCTCGAAGGTGCCCGTGGTGACGTTGAGCGACGCGTAGGCACTGGCCGGAAGTGCGGGCGGGGTGCCCGGCGTGCCATTGTGCTGGTAGACCCGGAACGGTGCGTTGTTGATGGTGATGGTGTTCGTGCCGTTCGACAGGGTTGCGCTCACGATCTCGCCGAGGATGCCGCCAAACGTGCTCATGTAGTCCACGCGGATGGAGCAACTGCTCGCGGTATATGTTCCCTGCCAGCCATTGGTCGTGCCCGACAGGGTAAGCGAGAAGATGGCGTTGGTGGCGGCGCTCCCGCAGATCTGGTTGCCCGTTGATTGCGCGACGGTGAGCGCGCCGTTGATCAGGTACTGTCCCTGGAACTGGGTCGCATCCCCCAGGCCGGCAATGGTCAACTGGCCGCCAGTGCCGTTATGGTCATAGTTGTAGAGGTCGATCTCGCGCTGGCCGTTGGGGCTGAACCGGTAGACGCTGGCACTGCCGAGCCGGTAGGGGTGACCACCGAGGTTGAAGGCCAGTCCGTTCTGACCGCCGAGCGCGGAAAACACCGCCGTCGTGCTCGGTGTGGCCGTCTGTGCCGCCGACTGTGCGAGGTCGCCCGTATTGCCCGCATCGCGCGCCACCACGATGTAGTTGTAGCTGGTGCCGTTCGTGACCGTGGTGTCCACATAAGGGGAACTCACGCCGGTGGCCACGGTTGAATAGGCCCCGGCGCCGATGCTCCGCTGGATGTTGTAGGACCCTGCGCCGGAAAATGCCGGCCAGCTCACGGTGACCTGGCCATTGCCGGGAGTGACGGTCGCGCTGAGGGCGCCGGTGCGATAGACCCAGAAGCCGTGGCCGTTGTTCAGCGGCCGCGTGCCGAAGTCGCTGTGACCGTTGGCAAGGTTGTGCGCGACGAGCGTGCTGTTCGCAAACAGCGCGGGCGCGTGGAAAAACCAGCGCCCGTTCAGGCTGTCCCAGGACCACAGCGAGAGGATGCTGCCCAGCCCGGAGGCAAGCGCGTCGGCCGTGACAGGGTCGCCCGTGGCCGCCAGGTTCCAGCCGGCCGAGATGTGGACGGTGCCGAGCGAAAAGGCCGTGCCGCTTTGGGTGCCGATCGAAACCGTGTCCGTTGCGTTTACCCAGTAGCCTTCGCCCTGGCCGATCGTGGTGAGCACGTCATAGCCCTTGCCGCTGGCATAGGCGGCCAGCGCAGAAGAACCGAGCGAAGGGATGTACACCGCCCAGCGTGCATTCGTGGCATTCCATTTCCACACGCTGAGGATGCCGGGCGGCGTGGCAAATGTCGCGGCCACATCGATCGGTGTGGTCAGGCTGTTGCCGGCCATGTTCCAGCCGCGATCAAATGAAAGCGAATACGAAGCCTGCGCGAAGGCGGGGCCGGCGGGCAGGGTCATGAAGCCGGTGAGAAGCAGTGCCAGGATGCTTGCGCGCAATGCAGAAGCCCTGCGCAGGATATGCCCGGATTCGATGCTCATTCTTTTTATGGACCCCGAAGACTGGTGATCGAACATTGCGAATTGGATTGCAAGGTCGCAACGCAAAAATTGCGTGAATGAGTATATCGGCGGTTTGCTTTCGGGAAAAGATTTCACAAATGTATTTTTCGGTGACGGCCCTGATTGCAGTGATGATGTTGTCATGAAGGCGGTCGTAAGCGCATGACACATAACCGATTGGGCAGCATGGGTATCCCCGTTGGCATTGAATCGCGCCGCATCATCGGGCGGGAGGGAAACGGCGCTGAGACCACCGGCTGCCGCTGGCAGCCTGCGCAAGGGCTGACCTGCGATCAGGCCAGCGCCACTGGACGATCACGCCAGCGTGATGCTCACCGGGCAGTGGTCGCTGCCCGCCCCGGTGGTGCCGAGGTTGATCTTCCCGGGATTGGCCCTGGCGTAGGCAAGGTATTCCGCGAAGTTGTTGTAGGGCAGGCTCACCGGCCCGCCGGGGGCGAGCGGCATCACCATGGTGACGGGCTTGGACGGATAGGGCGCCTGCGCCAGGGTCGTGCCTGAAGTCATGAAGGCGGCGAGTGCCGCACACGACAGGGTCGCTTTCATCCAGTGTTTCGGTTGCTGCATGTTCCTCTCCTTTTTTTGGCGTATGGAACGTCCGGCGATTTCTGGGTCGCCCGGCAGCCAGGCGGAGATCGTCGTCTCCGGCGAAGCAGGTCACAGGCCACTCTATTTTTTCCAGGGCGGGGCGCTCAGGCCCGCGTGATGTTCATGCAATCCCTTGGCGTGGCCTCAAAGTGCGCGTTGCCGATGTGCCGCAAGGTGAAGGTCGGCACGCTTGACGGCATCACGTATCAGTCCGACGTCTCCTGGTGAATTCATTGGCACGCTGTGATTTCAGGGAAAGCAGACGTCTGGCTCGTCCGGACTGAATGAAACTTTACGCCTCGACTTGAACGCCTCCGAAGCAAGCTGATAATCACTGCAAAACTGCAAAGACCGCAAGTTGCAGGCCTGCAAGACGGCAGTGCTGATGAGTTTCCTGGTTCAAGGATTGAATTGGAACTTCGAATGGCATACAATATTTAAGATTGACTGTTCAATAATTCAAAAAAGTAAATATAAATACATAAATAAGAATAGTCAGTCTGCAATTCTCAAAAGTAGTAGTTCCAGCAGAGCATGCGTATGGCGCAGATGTGTCTGTAGTTCTGTTCAATTGAAACGCTACTGATGGGAAATCCACTTTCTCATGGAAACTCTCGGAAGAAAAACAGCCATAGTTGGGGTTGCGGAATCGGATATCGGCCGGGTTCCTCACAAGTCCAAATTCCAGCTCTCGGCAGAAGCCAGCCGCCTTGCACTGGATGATGCCGGGCTATCCATCAAGGACGTGGACGGCCTCTTCACCATCATCAGCACGCAGGGCGGCGAGCACTCTTCCATGCTGATGGCCGAGTATATGGGCATACGCCCGCGCTTTACGGATTCCACTTCGATGGGCGGTTCGTCCTTTGTTGCCTACGTCGAGCACGCGGCGGCGGCCATCAATGCCGGAATGTGCGAGGTGGCATTGATCTGTCACGGGAGCACGAATATTTCAGACCGCGGCGGGCGCGCCGGGCCCGTCTCCAGCAAGACCGAGGTGTATGGGCCGATGCAGTTTGAGGATCCCTACGGGATTTCCATAGCGAGCTCATACGCACTGGCTGCGCAAAGGCACATGCATGAGTATGGAACGACCAGCGAGCAGCTGGCCGAAATCGCCGTGGCCACGCGCAAATGGGCATCGCTGAATCCCAAAGCGCTGATGCGCGCGCCGATCACCATCGAAGACGTGCTCAATTCGCGCATGGTGTCCTCACCCTTGCATGTGCTCGATTGCTGCCTTGTCACCGATGCCGGCGGAGCGGTGGTGCTGACTTCCATGGAACGGGCGCGAGACCTCAAGAAGGCTCCGGTGGCCGTGCTGGGCACGGGGGAGTCCCATACCCATCGCATGATCAGCCAGATGCCGGACTATACGCAGACAGCAGCGGCAATCTCGGGGCGTCTCGCATTTGAGCGCGCCGGGGTTTCCCACAAGGACATCGATGTCGCCGAGATCTACGACAGTTTCACCATCACGGTATTGCTGACTCTGGAAAGCCTGGGCTTCTGCAAGAAAGGCGAAGGTGGCCCTTTCGTTTCAGGGCAGCGCACAGCCCCTGGCGGTGACTTTCCCATGAACACCCAGGGGGGTGCGCTGTCGTATACGCATCCGGGGATGTTCGGCATTTTCACGCTCATCGAAGCGGTGAGGCAACTGCGCGGAGAATGCGGCCCTCGGCAGGTCAAGGATGCCGAACTGGCCTTGTGCAATGGAACCGGGGGCGTGCTGTCCTCCACCGGCACAGTTATTCTGGGGAGGGTCTGATCATGGCTGAGAAGCGCAGCAAGCCCGTGCCCCGTCCGTATCAGGACACCAAGGCCTACTGGGATGCGGCAAAGGAAAAGCGGCTCATCTTCCAGCGCTGCCTCGACTGCAGCAAGCCGCAGTTCTATCCGCGCGGCGTCTGCAGCCACTGCCTGGGCAGCCGGCTGGAATGGCTTGATTCATCCGGTCGCGGCAAGGTCCACACGTTCACGGTTTCATATCGTGCGCCGCATCCGGGCTTTGCCGACGAATTGCCCTTTGTCATCGCGATCGTTGACCTGGAGGAGGGCTTTCGCATGATGAGCAATATCGTGGGGTGCGATCCCGGGATCGTGCGCATCGACATGCCGGTGAAAGTGGTGTTCGAGCAATTGACCCCGGACATCGTCCTGCCCAAGTTCTCGCCCGCGTGAACGATCACGCGAGGCTGCGCGGGGATCCGCTGATGCGAAGCGTATTCCCGCCGCGAGTCGAAATGATTGAAGTTTTCCGGAAAAGCATGGAGTGACGATGAACAAGGTCTTCAATTCGGCCAAGGAGGCGGTGAGCGACATCGCCGATGGATCGGCAGTGGCGATCGCGGGCTTCGGCCTGGGCCACCGGTTCGCCAATGACCTGATCCGCGCATTGCGCGAGCAGGGCACGCGGAACCTGACGCTGGTATGCAATTCCCTGGGAGGTCCCGGGCAGCGGGGACAGAGCCTGGTCGAGAACCGTCAGGTCAAGAAACTCATCGTGGCCTTTTCCGCCCGTCCCAACCTGGTGACACCCGCGGAGCAGCAGATCATTGCCGGAGAACTGGAAGTCGAACTGGTAGGACAAGGCATCATCGTCGAGCGCTGCCGTGCAGGCGGTGCGGGGATCCCGGCGTTCTATTCGCCCACTGGCGCCGAGACCGAGCTGGCAGCGGGCAAGGACATTCGACATTTCGACGGGCGTCCGCATGTGCTGGAACATGCCATCAAGCTCGACTACGCGCTGATCAGCGCCTATCGGGCGGATCGTGCCGGCAACGTGCAGTTCCGCGGCGGCAGCCAGAACCTCAATCCTGCACTGGCCAAGGCAGCGCGCGTCGCCATCGTCGAGGTCAATGAAATCGTCGAGATCGGAGAGCTGCCACCGGAGCTCGTGGATCTGCCCGGCATTTTCGTTTCCCGGGTGGTGAAGACAAACCAGGTCGTGGAAATCCAGTCGCTGAAGCGCTCCGACAAGCGCCGCGAGGCCGCATCGGCGCGGCTCTACAACGGCAAGCCCGCCCTTACGCGCGCAGGCATTGCAAAGAATGCCGCCGCCATTCTCAGGGACGGCAGCTATGTGAATCTTGGAACGGGGATTCCGACCCAGGTCTCAAATTTCCTCGAGGGCCGGGGAATCTGGCTGCATTCCGAGAATGGCATCCTGGGCTACGGGCCGATGGTGACGGGCGAGGACATCGATCCGGATGTCTACAACGCCGGCGGCCAGTTCGTGTCCCTGGTGCCCGGAGCTTCCTTTTTCGACAGCGTCACCTCTTTCGAAATGGCGCGCGGCAGCCACATCGACTATGTGATCCTGGGCGCCTATGAAGTCGACCAGCATGCCAACGTGGCCAATTGGAGTCTGTCCGATGCCAAGCGCGGCGGCATTGGCGGTGCCATGGACCTGGTGGCTGGCAATGCGGAGCTGATCATCACCATGGAGCATTGCGACAGCAAGGGGCGCCCGAAACTGAAGCGTGAGTGTTGCTATCCGCTGACCGCACGTAACAGGGTCGACTGGGTGGTCACGGACCTTGCCGTCCTGCACCGGGTCGGGAGTCGCTTCATCCTGGAGGCGGTGGCACCCGGTTTTACCACCGACGAGGTCATTGCCCTGACTGAAATGCCCATAGTTGCGGCCGACCAGGTGAGGCAGATGGCGTAGGTTTCGATTGCGGAAAGCGCAGAGCAGTTCAGGAACGTTCACGACGCAAATACTTGCCTGGGAGAGGTGCGATGAAATTGCCAAACAGTTGCCTGTTGTTTTCCACAATGATTCTCACATCGGGCGCGGCGTTGGCGCAGGCCCCATCGCCCGCCTTTCCCGCCAAGCCCATCGTTTGGATCCTGCCCAGCTTGCCAGGCGGTTCAGGCGATGTCTATGTGCGTCTTTATACGCAGGTCATCACGGCCAATACGGGTTGGAAATTCGTGATGGATTACAAGCCTGGTGCGGGCGCCATCATCGGCACGGCCTATGTTGCCAAGGCCGCGCCGGACGGATATACGCTGTTGCTGGCTGCATCGACCTTTACCTCCACGCCGCTCATGCAGCCCGATCTGCCCTACGACACGGTGAATAGCTTTGCTCCGATATCCCTGCTGGGCAATCAGACAAACGCACTTCTGGTGTCTGCCAAATTCCCGGCCAAGAACCTGAAGGAATACGTGGCCTACGCCAAGGCCAATCCGGGAAAACTGAACTTTGCCAACAATGGCGTTGGCGGCTATGCGCATCTCGTGAGCGCGGCGCTGCATCACCAGATGGGCATTACGAGCACCTATATCAACTACAAGGCGGGACCGCAGATCCTCGCCGCCTTGATGTCGGGTGAGGCCGACGCCACCATCACCGGCATTGCCGGTTATATGCCCCAGGTCAAGACCGGGAAGCTGCGCCTGATCGGCCTGGCCGGCATCAAGCGCGCGCCCAATCTGCCTGACCTGCCCACCTTGTCAGAGCAGGGGGCCACGGGCTTCGATTATGCCGGGTGGTTTGGCGTGCTCGCTCCCGCCCGCACGCCGGTCCCGATCATACGGGCCCTCAATGCCGAAATCGTCAAGGCCACCAAGGATCCTGAACTTCTGGAGAAGCTCTCGCCAGTGACCATCGTGACCTCCAGCACACCCGAGGAATTCAGCGAACTCATCGTGCGGCAGATTGCCCGCTGGCAACAGCTGGTCAAGGAAACAAACCTCCGCCTGACCGAATAGGTCCTGCCTTATCAAGCCCGGGTGCTAACGCTGGCGTGTCCCGACGGGGAGGGAGCAAAAACTCCCTCTCCAGCAAGCGAAGCAAGCGCGGGAGGGTTGGGGAGGGGGCGTTTCGAGGGACGACGTCGAATGAAACTCACGCCAGCGCCACTGGATGATCACGCCAGCGCTGCTTGACGATCACGCCAGCGTGATGCTCACCGGGCAGTGGTCGCTGCCCATGACGTCGGCGTGGATCGCGGAGCCCTTGACGGATTTCTTCAGCGCCTCGGAGACCAGCACGTAATCGATTCTCCACCCGATGTTGCGTTCGCGCGATTTTGCGAAGTGGCTCCACCAGCTGTAATGGCCGTTGCCCTGCGTGAAGATGCGGAAGGTGTCGACAAAGCCCGCATCGACGAAATTCTGGAAGCCTTCGCGCTCCTCGTCGGTGAAGCCCTTCTTGCCGCGGTTGGGCTTGGGGTTTGCCAGATCGAGCTCGGTGTGCGCCACGTTCAGGTCGCCGCAGAAGATCACCGGTTTCTTTTTTTCCAGTTGCTTGCACCAGGCAAGAAAGGCCGGGTCCCAGTGCCTGTGCCTGAGCGGCAGCCGGCTCAGGTCTTCCTTGGCGTTCGGCGTATACACGGTGACCACGTAGAACTTTTCGAACTCCGCGGTGATCACGCGGCCCTCGCCGGCGCTGTCGCGCTCCAGCTCGTCGGCGAAGGTGTAGCGCTTGGCAAAACTCTCCGGGTATCCGTTCGTCACCTTGATCGGCTCCTTCTTCGAGAAGATCGCCGTGCCCGAATAGCCCTTCTTGATCGCCGAATTCCAGTACTCGTGATAGCCCGGCAGATCGATCTCCACCTGGCCGCGCTCGGCCTTGGTCTCCTGCAGGCAGAGCACGTCGGGCTTGTGCTCGGCCATGAAGGCCTGGAAGGTGCCTTTTTTCAGCACGGCACGAATGCCGTTGACGTTCCACGAAAAGAGTTTCATTTCGATCTCACACGCTGCGCGGTTGAAGGAATCCGGAGTGGCGAATGATACAGGTCGCGCCGCAACCAGCGCCCGGGCGGCGATTGCCGCTGCATGTTTTGGTGCGCCGGGGCACCAATCGTGGGCGGCACCATGGCTGCAGCAGGGTATTCGACCCTGTATACCAGTCGTCCGCCTGCGCCGGCGCTGGTTCGATCCTTGCATTGACGGAGGGCTCTCATTGTCATACCCGGATTTGCTTCAATGTCACTCGCACCCGCCTACCTCAGCCCGTCCAACTCGCCGATCGAACAATATCTCAGGCAACTGCTCGCCAAACATGCCGGACTGGAGGAGGGCGCCGTCGCCGACTACATCCCGGAACTCGCCAAGGCCGATCCCCGTTCCTTCGGCATCTGCATCGCCACCCGCGACGGCCACATCTACGAAGTGGGCGACACCCGGCAGGCCTTCACGATCCAGTCGATTTCCAAGGCGCTGACCTACGGCATCGCGCTCGAGGACCATGGCGAGGATTTCGTGCTCGCCAAGGTGGGCGTCGAACCCTCCGGCGACGCGTTCAATGCCATCAGCCTGAAGCCGGAGTCGGGCGCGCCGTTCAACCCCATGATCAATGCCGGCGCCATTGCCATCTGCGGCCAGATCAGCCCGGCCGACGGCCAGACCCGCTCCGAAAAAATCCTCGCGCGCCTGTCGGCCTATGCCGGCCGCACGCTCACGGTGGATGAGGCGGTTTATCTGTCGGAGAGCCAGACCGGCCATCGCAATCGCGCCATTGGCTGGATGCTGCGCAACTTCGACATCCTCGACCACGAGCCCACCGACATTCTCGAATCGTATTTCCGCCAGTGCGCCATCCAGGTCACCTGCCGCGATCTGGCCATCATGGGCGCCACGCTTGCCAACCAGGGCCGCAATCCGCTCACGCGCGAGCGCGCCGTCGATCCGGCCTACGTGCACAACGTGCTCTCGGTGATGTCCACCTGCGGCATGTACGACTATTCGGGCGAGTGGCTGTACCGCGTCGGGCTGCCGGCCAAGAGCGGCGTGGGCGGCGGCATCCTCGCGGTGCTGCCCGGCCAGCTCGGCATCGGCATCTACTCGCCGCCCCTCGACAGGCAGGGCAACAGCGCGCGCGGCATCAAGGTCTGCGAAGACCTGTCGCGCGACCTTGCGCTGCATCTGTTTGCCAACGGCACCGCGCCGCAACCCTCGCTGCGCCTCACCTACGATGGCAGCCAGGTGTCCTCGTGCCGGCGCCGACCCTCCAGGCTGCAGCAGAAGCTGCGTGCCACCGGGCATCGCATCCGCGTCATCGAGCTGCAGGGCGAACTGATCTTCTCCACCTTCGAGCCGGTGATCCGGCTTGCCCTGAAGCAGGCGCCCTACTGCGATTTCGTCATCCTCAACCTGCGCTACGTGATGACGATCGATGAAGTTGCGCTGAAGATGATCATCGAGTTGAAGCAGACCCTCTCCGAACTTGGGCTGCAGATGATGGTCTGCGATGGCGAACAGTTCGCGAAGGTCTTTCAGGAAGCGGGACTTGAGCAGTCGATGCAGTTTGCCAACGAGGACACGGCGCTCGAGCACTGCGAAAACGAACTGCTGAAAAGGATCGTCGGGCCGGACTGGAACAAGCTCACGCCGGTGTCGCTGAAGGACTGCTTCCTGCTGTCGGAGCTGGATGCGGAAGAACTCGCCTGGCTCGATGGCGAGATGGGCACGCGCGAATCACCGCAGGGCGATTACCTCATCCATGCCGGCGATCCGGGCGACAGCCTCTACCTCCTGGTGGCCGGTTCCGTCGAAGTGCGCCTGCCGGAGACATCCAATCAGGCGGGCAAGCGCATCGATGTGTTCGAGGCGGGCATGAGCTTCGGCGAAATGGGCCTGCTCGACGGCCTGCCGCGCTCGGCGAATGTCGTGGTGCTCGATGATGCGGTCTGCCGCGTGATCAGCCGGCCGCTGTTCGAGAGCCTCGATTCGGTCCGCCCGGGCCTGAAGATCAAGCTGCTGAAGCGCCTGTCGTATCTGCTGTCGTACAACCTGCGCAAGTCGAATGACGAGGTGGCGGCGTACAGGGGGTAGGTGCTTCTGTGTGAGGGAAATCTCCCCGCATGCCTGCGGCCCGAATTCCCGGTCTTACTCCCTTTGACCAGGGGGAAACCCAAAACACGCCCCCACCCTAACCCTCCCCCGCGCGCTTCGCTTGCAGGGGAGGGGATGGTGTTTGCAGCTCGCCGCGCCCGCAGGTCTTGGGATGGATTTTCGATTTGAGGATCAGGCCGCAACCTTCGGCAGGTGCTTGAGCGAATCGGCAATCGCGGCGGACGGGTAGTCGTAGTCTTCCAGTTTGCCGGCGAGGTACTTGTCGTAGGAGGCCATGTCGAAGTGGCCGTGGCCGGTGAGGTTGACGAGGATCACTTTCGCCTCGCCGGTCTTCTTGCAGCGCAGGGCTTCGTCGATGGCGGCGCGGATGCCGTGGCAGGACTCGGGCGCCGGGATGATGCCTTCGCTGCGCGCGAACTGCACGCCCGCCTCGAACGTGGCCACCTGCGGCACGGCCGCCGCGCGGATCAGCTTTTCATGCAGCAGTTGCGACACCAGCGGCGAATCGCCGTGATACCTGAGGCCGCCCGCGTGGATGCCGGGCGGCATGAAGTCGTGGCCCAGCGTGTACATCTTCATCAGCGGCGTGTAGCCCGAGGCATCGCCGAAATCATAGGCATACGCGCCCTTGGTGAGCGTGGGGCAGGAGCTGGGCTCCACCGCCACGCAGTCGAGGTTCTCTGCGCGCTTGTCGCCTGCGGCCTTGTCGGCGAGGAACGGAAAGGCGATGCCACCGAAGCTCGATCCGCCGCCACAGGGCCCGAAGATCGAATCCGGATACAGGCCGATTTTTTCGAACTGCTTTTTCGCCTCCAGGCCGATCACCGTCTGGTGCAGAAGCACGTGGTTGAGCACCGAGCCCAGCGTGTAGCAGGTGCCCGCCTGTGATGCGGCCTCTTCAACGGCTTCGGAGATGGCGATGCCCAGCGACCCTTCGCTGTTCGGATCTTTCGCCAGCGCGTCGCGTCCGGCCTGCGTGAGGTTCGTGGGGCTGGCGAACACCTCTGCTCCCCAGGTCTGCATCATCGAGCGGCGGAAGGGCTTCTGCTCGTAGCTCACCTTCACCATGTACACGCGCACCGGCAGGCCGAACATCTGCCCGGCAAACGCGATCGAGCTGCCCCACTGGCCCGCACCGGTCTCGGTGGTGAGGCGCTTGGTGCCGGCCACCTTGTTGAAGTAGGCCTGCGGCACCGCCGAGTTCGGCTTGTGCGAGCCGGCCGGCGACACGCCTTCGTATTTGTAGAAGATCTTTGCCGGCGTGCCCAGTGCCTCTTCGAGGCGCAGTGCGCGGCACAGCGGCGAGGGCCGCCACAGTGCATAGATCTGGCGCACCTCTTCGGGAATCGCGATCCAGCGTTCCGCAGACATTTCCTGTTCCAGCAGCGGCATCGGGAAAATCGCCAGCATCTTCTCCGGCGGCACCGGATTGCCATCGGGGCCCAGCGGCGGCGAGGGCGGATTCTTCAGGTCCGAGACGACGTTGTACCAGTGGGTCGGCATCTCGTCGGGTTCCAGATAGACGCGCAGGGTCTGCATGGGCTTCTCCTTGTTGTGTGACCGCTTCAGGGGTGCAGGCGGATCGCGCCGCACGGACCAGTTTTCAATTGCTCAATTGCTCAATTGCTCAATTGCCTTGCGTACTTTTCGTTGCTGCAGGACGCAGAATTCGCAGATTGGTATGTTCGGCGCCGGCTGGCGGGCGCGCTTTGACATGAGTCAAGCCGCGCGCATCCGGCATCACGCTGCAGCAGCGCCATCCGAACGACGACGAAGCCGCCTGTCAGGGCTGGATGAAAAGGGCGTCTCGTGCTTTCTCCGCCGCCTGAAACGGTTCAGTGCCATTCTGCGACCAACCCGGGCATGGAATCTGCTGCTGGTTGGGGGTAACCTGTCCGGGCGGGCGGTTTGTCGAACGGAATTTCGATACTGATCGGGTTTGGGTGCCGAGCAGTCCTTTGCGAAGGGGTTGCCATGAAGCGCAGATTGTTGGCGATGCTGGTGGTTCTGGCGGGCACGATGATGCCGGCGATGTCCCGCGCACAGGCGCTGCTCGATTTCCGCAGCGACCATGCCTTTCCGGAGACGGTCGTGGAGACCGCCGCCGAACGCACCTACCGCCATCGCCTGCTTTCCCTCGCCGGCCAGGGCCTCCTCGATGAGAATCCGGCGTTGCTGGGCCGCCTGCGCCGCCTCGTCGATGGCCTCGCTGCCGCGGCACGCATCGAGAAGCCCTCGGTGATCCGCTGGGAGATCCACACCTGCCGGCATTGCGGCGAGAACGCGTCCTCCATGAGCGGCGGCCGGCTGCTGGTTGGCGAAGAGTTCGTGCTCGAGCCCGCGCTCAGCGACGATGAACTGGGCTACCTGCTGGCGCACGAAATGGCCCATGTGCTGGCCGAGCACACCCTTGAATACGCCAGCGCGGCCCGCTACTTCGTGGACAACGGCCGCAATCGCCGCTACGAGGACATCCAGAATGAGCTGGATGAAAGCCTGTCGGTGAGCCTGCGCATGTCCGAGGTGTATGCCCAGCAGGAACTGGAGGCGGACTTCATCGGCTTCATCCTGGGTGCCCGCGCCGGCCTCGAGCCCGAGGCCATGCTGCGCATGCTGAAGAAGGTGACAGATGACGGCGGCGCGTTTGCGACCATGCATCCGCGAAGGGACGAGCGCATCCGGCGCGCCGGGGCGATGCTGCAGATGGGATACCGGATCCAGGAAATCACCGCAGCCAAAGCGCGGTCCGGCCAGTCCGGTCAGTAACCCGCCGCCTTCGGCTTTTTCAGGATCAGGAAGAACGCCGAGCCGCTGCCCGACAGGACCGCGAGCACCGTGAAGGCCGCGCGGTAGTTGCCGAACAGGTCGGCGAGCATGCCGGCCAGCATCGGGCCGCCCACCTGCCCGAGCACCACCACCAGCGATGACAGCCCGAGGATGAGGCCGATTTCCTTGCGGCCGAAGTAATCGGCGCGCATTGCCGCCATGAACGGGCCGCGCAGGCCCCAGGCGGTGCCGTGCAGCGCGCAGAACAGCACCAGCATCACCGGGCCCGTGGCATAGGCAAGCAGCAAGAGGCCCGTCATGTGCGCGAACATGCAGCAGGCGGCAATGTGGCGCTTGTCGTACCTGTCGCCCAGCACCCAGCCCAGGAAGATGCCGCCCACCTGGAACACCAGCACCAGCGTGTAATAGAGCGCCGCTTCGCTCAGCGTGTAGTTGAGGCTTTCCTTGATGTGCGCGATGGCATGCACGTTCACCGCGATCACTGCAAACAGCGCAAAGCAATGCCCGAACGAGATGAGCCAGAAGGGCGCGCCACGCAGCGCCTCCCGGGCGGTAGAGCCCTGCAGGTGGCTCGGCACCGCCTCGGGCTCGCCGGCCCTGGGCGGCTCGGGCGGCAGTCCGTCCACCGTCTCGTTCATGTCCTCGGGCCGGCCGCGCATGATCTTGGAAAGCGGCCAGCTCGCAACGATGAACACTGCGCCCGAGATGAAGGCCGCCGTGCGCCAGCCGTACTCGTGCATCACCCAGGCCACCAGCGGCACGATGAGGCCGCCAGCCGCGCTGCCCAGCCAGCCTGCCGACATGGCGCGGGCGCGCTTGCGCTCGAACCAGTGGATGACCACGATGTTGAGCGGGAAGTTGCCGCAGAAGCTCGAACCCAGTGCGATCACGAGGAAGGCTGCGTAAAGCCCGATCAGCGAATCGATCTGGCTGAGCAGCATGAAGCCCAGGCCGAACATCACCACGCCCATGCGGATCATGCGCTGCGCCCCGAAGCGGTCCATGGTCCAGCCCAGCACCGGCCCGAGGAAGGCCGCCTCCACCGGGCGCACCGCAGCGGCGCCCGAGAGTGCGGTCTTGCTCCAGCCCTTTTCCTCGGTGAGCACGGCCACATAGGAGCCGAATGACTGGTTGAGGAACGCCGCAATCAGTGCATTGATCATGGCGCCGGCCGCGACGATGCGCCAGCCATAGAAGACGTTTTTCGGAAAGAAGCGCATGTCCCCGGATTTTTGTTGTAGTCGTTATTGTTCTTGTTGTTTGAAGTGGGAGTATAAGGCCATGTGGGCATGGCGGATTTACCCAATGAATCAAAGCAGATTCTGCTTTGATTCAGCTTGGTTGTGCTTTGACATGCATCAATCCGGCGCCACCCGGCCGATGACAGACTCGGGGTGCCGAAAGGGAGAATAACGACATGATTTCCAGGACACTGGGTGGACTGATTGCCGCGGTCACGCCGCGCAGCGACAACTTCTTCAGGCTGTTCAACGACCTCGCCGCCTGCACGGTGCGCGGGGCCAAGCTGCTTGCGCAGATGACCGGCGTGCAGGATGCCGCCGCCTTCCAGGAACTGTTCGTGCAGATCCAGCGCACCGAAAGCGAAGCCGACGGCGTGACGCGCAACATCTTCCTCACGCTGCACAGCTCCTTCATCACGCCCTTTGACCGCTGGGAGATCAAGGAACTCGCAAAAGCGCTCGATGACATGATCGACTACATCGAGGACATCCCCCAGCACAGCAAGCTCTATGGCCCGGGCAGCTTCACCCCGGAGATGGCTGCGCTCGGGCAGATCACGGTGCGTGCCGCCGAGAAGGTGCAGGAGGCCGTGGCGCTGTTGTCTGACATGAAGAATGCCGAGCGCATCCTGAAGATCTGCCAGGAGATCGGCGGCATCGAGAGCGAGGCCGATCGCGTCATGCATGCCGGCATGGAGCGCCTCTTTGCCGAAAACTCCGATGCCCGCAAGCTGATCCGCGACAAGGAGCTCTACGACCTGTTCGAGGAAGCGGTGGACCGCGCCGAGGATGTGGCCGACGTGATCCACGGCGTCGTGCTCGAACGGCTGTAATGGATCCGGTCTTCCTCACCATGGCGATCCTGGTCGCCCTGGCCCTCCTGTTCGATTTCATGAACGGCTTTCATGACTCGGCGAACTCCATTGCGCTGATGGTCTCGACGCGGCTGCTCACGCCGCAGGCGGCGGTGGTGTGGGCCGCGTTCTTCAATTTCGTGGCCTTCCTGTTCTTCGGCCTGGCGGTGGCCAAGACCGTCGGCGCGGGCATCGTCTCGGCGGACATCATCGACAACGCCGTGGTGTTCGGTGCGCTGTGCGGCGCCACGATCTGGAACATCATCACCTGGTGGTTCGGCATTCCCTCGTCGTCCTCGCACGGCCTGGTGGGCGGCCTCGTCGGGGCGGCGCTTGCCAAGTCCGGCTCGGACAGCATCATTGCAGCGGGCCTGTTCAAGACTTCCGCGGCCATCATCCTCTCGCCGCTGCTCGGCCTGTTGCTGGCGGTGCTGTTCTCGATCGGGGTGATGTGGCTCTTCCAGAAGAAATCGCCGTCCTCCACCGAAGGCGGCTTCAACAAGGCGCAGTTCGTCTCCTCGTCGCTCTACAGCCTGGGCCACGGCGGCAACGACGCGCAGAAGACCATGGGCATCATCACCGTGCTGCTCTACGCCAACGGCTATCTGGAGGGCGAGTTCCATGTGCCGTTCTGGGTGGTGCTCGCCTGCCAGATGGCAATGGCCGCGGGCACGCTGTTCGGCGGCTGGCGCATCGTGCGGACCATGGGCATGGGCATCACAAGGGTGCGGCCCACCGGGGCCTTCAGCGCGCAGACGGCGGGCGCGGTGACGCTGTTCCTTGCCACCTACCTCGGCATTCCGGTCTCGACCACGCACACCATCACCGGCGCCATCGTCGGCATCGGCATCACGCGCCGCCTCTCGGCCGTGCGCTGGGGCATCGCCTCGCGCATCGTCTGGGCCTGGGTGCTGACCATCCCGATCTCCGGCCTGATCGCCGCCTTCTTCTGGTACGTCGCGAACCACTTCATGGCCCATGTCGGGGCGCTGTCCTGACTGCAATGCAGTCCTTAATTATGATCAATATTATTTTTTTATATATGAATTAAGCGATATTTGACAAATATTGTAATCAATCGTTTATCGCAATTATTCCGTCTTTCCCGAGCTGCGCCTGATACCCTCCACTGCGCAGCGGGGGAGGGCAAGGTGGGGGGGGCAGATTTTCGAGCAGTATCCCTGCGCACCTGTTAAACACCATTCCGCCGCATCACTTTCCAAGCGATGTTCAGACGGCCCCAAACCCGGTACAACCCTCCCTGATGTTCCGTCCGGCCTAAAAGCTAGAAATTGCCATCTATAGCACTTAGTGCTATAAATACAGGGAGGCAGCGAGCATGGCGCTTTACATGACCCGCTGGTTTTGGCGCTGGGCTGGAAAGCAGGGCTTGAAGTCTTCCGCGCTCTGCGAAGCGGTGCGTGAAATGAGCGCCGGCCTCTACGACGCGGACCTGGGCGGCGGCCTGTTCAAGAAGCGCATTGCCCGGCAGGGTCAGGGCAAGGGCGGCGGTTACCGCACGCTGGTTGCGACAAACAAGGGTGATCGATGGTTCTTCGTATTCGGCTTTCCCAAGAATGTCCGGAGCAACATTGATGACGATGAGGAAGCAGCCTTGAAGAAGCTGGCCGCGCATCTGCTGTCGCTCGCACCGCCGGCATTGCGGGTTGCACAGGGCGCAGGTGAATTGATCGAGGTGAAATGCGATGCGCAAGACCAAATCGGCAATCCTTGAAGCGGTGCACGAAACGGCACGAGGGCTGCACGCCGCCGGGGTGATGGATCAGGTCACCCTGCGCGAGTTTGACCGGCTCACCCTGCCGCCGGTCCCACCGTTGTCTGCGGCCAAGATCCGAAAAATCCGTGAGCAGTCGCATGTCAGCCAGGCGGTGTTTGCAGCCCTCCTGAATACCAGTGTCTCGACGGTGCAGAAGTGGGAGATCGGCCAGAAGAAGCCGACCGGGACTGCGCTCAAGCTGCTGCATCTGGTGAAGGAGCGCGGGCTTGAGGTAGTCGCGTAAGCTCGCCCCCCTCCCCGCACCACAACACCCCATCCGTGCAGGAATGCACAGAGCCTTTTGGCATTCCGCTTAAAATGCGCACTCCGGTTCGCGGATGTCGCATCCCTCCGCGGCCAATCTGACGCTTCCCCCTGAATCACTGTTGACCTGATCCATGTCCTTTCTGTATCTGCATATCCGCCGCATGCTCGAGGCCGTCGCGGCCAGCCTGCGCGGGGCCGTGGCCTCGGCGCGCCGGCATCCGGTGCGCGCCGTGCTGCTGCCGCCGGCGCTGCTGCTGCTCTATGCGCTGCTGCTCGTTCCCTTCACGCCCAGCATCGGCGACCTGCGCCGCATCAAGGCCGAAACGCCCTCGGTCATCATGTCCTCGGACAATGTGGTGCTGGCCGAATACCGGCGCATCAACCGCCAGTGGGTGGGCCTCGATGAGATCGCGCCCAGCGTCATCGACGCGCTGATCGCCACCGAAGACCGCCGCTTCTACGACCACCACGGTATCGACGTCGTGCGCACGGTGGCGGCGGTGTTCCGCACGCTCACCGGCAGCACCCAGGGCGGCTCCACGCTCACGCAGCAGCTCGCGCGCAACCTCTACCCCGAGGATATTGGCAGCGCCATCACGCTCAGCCGCAAGATCAAGGAGGCGATCACCGCGATCAAGATCGAGTCGGTGTATTCCAAGCGCGAGATCCTCGAGACCTACCTGAACACCATGCCGTTCCTGTACAACGCCTTCGGCATCGAGATGGCGGCACGCACCTATTTCGACACCTCGGCGCATGAACTCGATGTGCTGCAGGCTGCCACGCTGATCGGCATGCTGAAGGGCACGAATGTCTACAACCCGGTGCGCTACCCGGAGCGCGCGCTGCAGCGGCGCAACCTGGTGCTCGCACAGATGGCCCGCGCCGGCAAGCTGCCCGCCCCCAAAGCGGCAAATGCCACGAAGGCGCCAGCGAAGGGCGCGGCAAAGAAGGACACCAAGAACACCGTCGTCGTTGCCACTGCCAACATCAGCGACGCCGCGCAGCGCGAAGCGCTCATCGTGCTGGCCCGCCGTCCGCTCGGGCTTGATTTTGATCGCAGGGCCGATGCCTCCGGGCCCATTCCCCATGTGGCGCAGCAGTTGCGCACCTGGCTCAGCGGCTGGGCCGATGACCACAACTTCGACATCCAGTCCGATGGCCTGGTGATCCGCACCACCATCGATTCACGCCTGCAGAAGGCGGCAAACGCCGCCGTGAAAAAGCAGCTCATCGAGCTGCAGAAGCTGGCCGACGCGCGCCGCAAACGCGGCGAAGCCAAGCCGCCGCTGCAGGCCGGGTTTCTTGCCATCGATCCGCGCAACGGCGCAGTGCGGGCCTGGGTGGGCAGCCGCGACTTTGCCACCGAGCAGTTCGACCACGTCAGCCAGGCGCGCCGCCAGCCCGGCTCGACCTTCAAACCCTTTGTGTATGGCGCGGCCTTCATGCAGGGCATGGGGCCGGAGACCACCTTCATCGACCAGGAAGTGTCGATCACGCTCGACAGCGGCGACGTGTGGCAGCCGAGCGACGATGTCGCGCCGTCGGGCAAGGCCATGACGCTCGCCGAAGGCCTGGCGTATTCCAAGAACACGATCACCGCGCAACTCATGGAGAAGGTGGGGCCGGACAACGTGGTGAAGCTGGCGCGCGCCCTGGGTGTGCGCGACAGCAAGCTCGATCCGGTGCTGTCGCTGGCGCTGGGTACCAGCCCCGTCACGTTGCGCGAAATGGTCACGGCCTACGGCACCATCGCCAACGAAGGCCATTACATCGAGCCCATCATCGTCACCGCCATCGAGGACCGCCATGGCACCGTGCTGGAGTCCTTTACCACCACACCCGAGCAGGAAGAGGCCATGCCGCACGAGCCCCTCATGCAACTGCTGAATGCCATGCGCGGCACCGTGGACGTGGGCACCGGCGCCGCGATCCGCAGCCGCTACGGCATCGAGGCCGACGTGGCCGGCAAGACCGGCACCACGCAGGACAACTCGGATGGCTGGTTCATCCTCATGCACCCGCAGCTCGTGGCCGGCGCGCGGGTCGGGTTCAACGACAACCACGTGACCATGGGCTCATGGGGCCAGGGCGCCCGCGCCGCGCTGCCCATGGTGGGCGAAGTCTTCCAGCAGGCGCTGACCAACAACTGGATCGACCCCAAAGCCGAATTCAACGTCCCCAAAACCCCGCCCCCCAAGGCCGAACAGCCGTTGCCCGACCCGGTAAAGAGCATCTTCGACATGCTGCGGGGAATTTTCAGGTAGCCCTGCAGCTTTCACTCCCTCTCTCGCGAGCAAAGCGAGCGGGGGAGGGCGGGGGAGGGGGCAGATTTTGACCAAACCTTCTGCCATTGGCAGATTGCTTACAATCCCACCCCATGTGCGGACGCTACGTCACCCCTGCCGAATACGAAATGGAGTACGAGTTCTTCATCGGGCGCAAGGCGCCGAACCGGTGGTGGACGGAAACCTTCGAGCGGCGCTACAACGTCGCCCCGCAGCAGGGCAACCCGAAGAACTTCGTGCCCGTCATCCGCGAAGACGACGACGGCGAGCTCGAGCTCGTCTGGCTGCAATGGTGGCTGCTGCCCTTCTGGTCAAAGGAGGCGCGCATCAAGTTCAGCACCTTCAATGCCCGCGTCGAGAACGTGAAGAACGCCGCGAGCTTTCGCGACCCGCTGAAGCGCCGGCGCTGCATCATCCCGGCGGTGGGCTGGTATGAATGGCAGGAACTCCCCACCGGCAACCTGCCCTGGTACCTGCATGCGCAGAACGGCAAGCTGCTCGCCTTTGCCGGCCTGTGGGACCACTGGGTGGACAAGGCCACGGGCGAAGTCATCGAATCGTGTTCAATCGTGGTCGGCCCCGCGAACAAGACGTTCACGCCCATCCACGACCGCATGCCCTTTGCCCTGAACGCCGAGCAGGCTACACGCTGGCTGGACCGCGGCATGATTGATGCGGGAAAGGCGCTGGAATTGTTAAAGCCGAACGCCGATGATGCGATTGCGTTTCACCGGGTGGACAGGTGGGTGAGCAATGCGCGGAATCAGGGGGAGGAGTTGATTCGGGTGGTTGAGGCGGGGAATGAAGGTTCCTGATCCTTTCGGGGCGGGCGTGGGAAAATCGCAGCAGCTACCCTTAGATATGCTTATTGGTCGGGTAAGAACTCTGGGGCGGCGGCAGATGGCGGGTTCAATTGTGATTGGAGCTTTGCGTCTTTTAAAAGCAGATCTATAAGTTTGCTAAGACGCGGCGCCGTTTGGTCGCTATAAATGTTCCTGCAGGCAACTAAGAAGTTGTCGGTCGCAGACCCAAAATTTTTCTTGTAATGTTCGGCCTGCACACACATTTCGAGAAACTTGAGCATGAAAACCCTCAAATCACTGGCCTCCAATGTTCTGATGGTCCATTCGAAATCCTGAACCGTAGCGGTTTTTAGTGTCGCTTCCTGTTTTTGCCCCCAACCATTTTGAGTGGCTATATGCTTGCATGCCTCAAAGATAGTGGATTTTGTTTGCGCCTTGGCCTTTTCAGCATCAAATGCAGCCTGAATGGCTGGGTGAATTGGTTGGTTCCAGAAATTCTCGAATGCAAAGTTTTCGTGCTGCTTCTCTTTAAAGGCGGTCAGCCAATTATTCAGCATAGCCTCCGCTGCGTCCTGCCCCCCATCTATCTCTGAGATATCCTTGTAAAGAGTGGTCACTGTGTAGGCATCCAGCAGAGGGGAAGTTTTAACGAATGCTTGGGCCTCGGAAATTAATTCCGCATTCGTCATTTTGTGGTGCCAAACTGCATGTTCACGAAATTTCTGAGCTAATCCCATCGCTCTCATCGCATCTGCTTCGGCAGAATACCGCTCGATAATTTTAGTGACATCGACGTCCCCCCCGAATTGAGTATCGCGTGACTTTGGAGTCCAATTCTCAAAAACAGGAGATTGGACGTGAAGAAACGATTTACAGAAGAACAGATCATCGGGTTCCTGCGTGAGGCCGAAGCGGGCTTGGGGGTAGCCGAACTTTGCCGGCGGCACGGTTTCTCGGAGGCCAGCTACTACTTGTGGCGCAGCAAGTTCGGGGGCATGAATGTCTCGGACGCCAAGCGGTTGAAAGAGCTTGAGGCCGAAAATGCGCGGCTCAAGCGCCTGCTGGCCGAATCGATGCTGGAGAACGAGGTCACCAAAGAGGCCTTGAGAAAAAAGTGGTGAGCGCACCGGCACGGCGTGACTCGGTGCGCTACATGATCGAAAAGGGACTCAGCGAGCGGCGGGCACTGCGCATCGTCAGCATGAGTCCCAGCGCCTACCGCTACGAACCTGCTGCAGACCGCAACTGCGTGCTGAAGGAGAAAATCATCGCTTTGGCACAGCGCCATCGACGCTACGGTGCCGGCATGATCTATCTGAAGTTGCGCCAGGCAGGCGAAATCGTCAATCACAAGCGTGTGGATCGCCTCTATGCCCAGGCAGGACTGCAAGTGAAGAGGCGCAAGCGAAAGAAGATTCCGATGACCGACCGACGCCCATTGGAGCGGCCGACAGCAGCCAACGAAGTGTGGTCGATGGACTTCGTGTTTGACCGCACGGCCGAGGGGCGCAGCATCAAGAGCCTGACGGTGGTGGATGACGCAACTCACGAGGCGGTAGCGATCGTGCCAGAGCGGGCACTGGGTGGGAGCCAATTGGTACGCACTCTGGAGCAACTAGCCAGCACGAGAGGACTGCCCAGATCGATACGGACCGATAACGGGAAGGAGTTCTGCAGTCGCGCCATGCTGACTTGGGCTCACGCCAGGGGTGTTCAGCTGTTCCTCATTGAGCCCGGCAAGCCCAACCAGAATGCCTACATCGAATCATTCAACGGTCGCTTCCGGGATGAATGTCTGAACGAACACTGGTTCACCAGCTTGCAGCATGCTCGGGTGGTCGTTGAGGCATGGCGCCGGGAATACAACGAAGAGCGGCCAAAGAAATCGCTGGGGGGCCTGACGCCGACAGCGTATGCAAAAACCCTAATTCAAAAACCAGTTAAATTAACCCCAGACTCCAAAGCCCAGTGCTACTGAAAGCGGGGGGACGTCG
>CAIYPG010000013.1 GCA_903928055.1 uncultured beta proteobacterium
CCTGAGCCCGTCGAAGGATCGAAGGACGAACATCACAGCCCCGGAACAAATCGCCCCACCTTCGCCGCATACGCCGCGTACTCCGGATACTTCCCGCGCAGCGCCGCCTCCTCCACTTCCGACTTCAGCCACAGCACCGCAAGCAGCGCCGCCCACGCCAGAGCCTTCCAGGTGTCGCCGTAGGAAAACACCTCGGCTGCAGCGAACAATAACACCGCCACATACATGGGATGGCGCACCAGCCGGTAAGGCCCGCCGGTCACCAGTTGCCCCGCCGCCTTCGGCTCGGGACGGATGTTGAAATTGCCGGGACGATTGTAGACCAGCGTCCAGAGCCCCAGCGCCACCGCCAGCCCCAGCAGCACGGAACCCGCGATCGGCCACGACTGCGGCGTGAACGGCCAGATGAGCCAGGCGATGAGCGCGAACTGTGCGGCGACAAGCAGGCGGCCGATGATCGGCTGCATCATCGCTTTGCGCCGATCAATTCGCGCACCTTCGGATTACCGTTTTTCTCCGTGGCAACTGAATCAAACAGGCGTCGGGCGTTTTCAGGGCTGCTGAGCAGATGAATGGTTTCCTGCCAGGACTCGTAATCGTCAAGAGACATCAGCACGGCCGAAGCGCCGTTCTGACGGGTGATGATGATGCCGTCGCGCTCATCATTGACCCGGTCCATGATCCTGGCGAGTTGCATGCGGGCTTTGCTGCAGGAAATCGTATCCATGGTTGTTCACCTAATCATTCATATCAGCGCCGGGAATTGTACTTGCGCCCAAGAACATCGCTACCCAGGAAAATTCGTTCACGTTCTGATGTGCCATCAATCATTCCCCGCCTTATGACCGGCCGCCCGCCCGACCAGCGCCGCCATTGTCAGCGAAGCATCGTCACCACGCGAATGCAGGCCCTCGACTGTCCCCTCGCGATCCGCAGCCGGGCGGTTCTGGCTGGCCTTCCATTTGCCTTCCAGGCGCGTGATCGGGATTTCGATGCCGACAATGGCACGCAGCATCGCGTCCACATATTCCGGCGGCGCATCCGTGACCTTCCACGGCACTGCTTCATGTGACTCATGCGTATCGGTCAGCTTGCTCACCAGATCCAGCAGCCAGTCGCGATCCTCGATCGCACGCGGCACGCCATGGGCATGCACCACGGCATAGTTCCAGGTCGGCACCACCTTGCCATGCTCACGCTTGGCGGCATACCAGGACGGCGTGATGTAGGCCTGCGGCCCCTGGAACACCACGACCGAGGGACGCTCCGCGAGCGAACGCCACACCGGATTCGCGCGTGCCACATGGCCGCGCAACAAACCGAAGCCGCCGGCGCTGTCATCCAGCACGAAGGGAATGTGGTTGATCAGCAGTTCTCCGGCCGGTTCGCCACGGTCCTGCGTCACCCAAGTCCCCAGCGGATGGGCGCGCATGAGCGCGTGCAGGACGGCAATGTCGGTTTCCTCGAAATGGGCGGGAACGTACATGAAGCGCCGAACCTGCAGCTACCGATCAACCTGATATTCAGCCCGCGCCTGCTCCACGCACAACAGTTCCTTGCCGATGTGGCGACGCGCCTCTTCCGTGTCGTAATCGGCCTGCAACCCCGGCCAGAAGCCCTCCGAAGTGCCGAAGAATGCCGCCAGCCGCAAGGCCGTATCGGCACTGATGGCGCGCTTGCCGAGCACGATTTCGCTGATTCGGCGCGGCGGCAAGCCCGTCGCACGGGCCAGCGCATTCCGGCTGATGCCCATCGGCGCCATGAACTCTTCGCGGAGTACTTCCCCGGCATGGATGTTCGGCAGTCTTTTCATGATCGCGGTAAAAGGAGCCTGATTTTTAGATCCGCCTAAGCCGCGGACTCCAGCGGCACTTCCCAACCCGGAAATACGAGCACCGCCGGGTGGCATTTGAGCGCCCTGGCAAGCACCTTGGCGCGCTCTACGCCGAGGTTGACCCGGCCATTCTCGATCGCGGAAATGGTCGCCTGTGGAATCCCGGTGAGCGTGGCCAACTGGCTCTGGCTCAGTTCCTGGAGCTCGCGCAGGATACGCACAGACTCACCCACCGAGACTTCGATTCGCTTTTTGGCAGCACGAAATTCCTTCATGTCATGGCCTCCTGTAATCGTGCGGTGTTACCCGGACAACCTGGACCAGCAACGCATCGGCAACCACCCGATAGATGACCCGCCATTGCAAACCAAGCCGCGATGACCGGTGGCCCTTCCACTCGCCGGCCAGAGCCTCATCGTGGAGCCCCTTGATGGCCCGCAAACCCTGCGGACCGGACAGGCGGGCAATGTCTTTCCACTTTTCGTAACGCTTCAGGATCTCTTGTGGAACGGCCCCGGAGAGCTGCCTGTCAACCCGGCGATGTTCCTCGATGCGCCACATGCCTTATTGTGCCTATACCATATATGGCATGTCAAGGATGCGCTCTCAATCGAATGAAAACGGCTGCCCCAGCACCTTGAGCGCTTCGCCGATCTGCACACGCAGCCACACCAGGCTCAGCGTGCCCTCGGTGTCGCAGGGCTGGCCGTACTCCATCCAGCGGCTGGCCTGCGCGAGATGGACACGAATCTCCGGCGGCTGGCCGCGATGCTCGACCGGCACGGTGAGATAGCGCGATCCCTGGATGTAGCTCAGGGCCAGCGGCCCGACCTTGATGCGATGGCCGTCCTCGGACATGACTTCGGTCTCGCTGATCTTCTGGAATGCCATGATCCCCTGCCCCCCCCTGCTCCCTCAGGCCAGCTTGTTGTATCGATGGATTTCCGGTGGCGCGCTCAGGAATGCGCCGACCGCGGCCATGGCGGCGGCGACGTTCGGGCCATTCATGTGTGCCGCTTCGGCCGCCGCATGCGTCCAGGCCTCTTGCGTGACCAGCACCGCTTCGCCTTCGCGCTGGAACACTTCGTAACGGATGCAGCCCGGTTCCTCGCGTGACTTCACGGCCAGTGCCGCCAGTTCGGCTGCAACTGAGGCCAGCCGCTCAGGCTGCACGCGGATGATGGCCATGGCATGCAGCACGCCCCTACTCCTTCACCAGCAATACGTTCACCGCCTTGATGATGACCCGCACCGAGTCGCCCTTCCTGATGCCCAGCGACTTCAGCGAATCCATGGTCATCACCGAACTGACATCGATCGGCCCCTTCACGCCCAGGTCGACCTGGCACATCACTGCGCCCTTCTTGATCTTCGTCACCTTGCCGACGATGGCATTGCGCGCGCCGTATTTCATTGCGACCTCCGTGGATTGAATGAACTATGTTTGGACTATTCCGGAACGATGCCCGCCTGCTGGATCACCCGCTTCCATTTCACGATTTCCTCGCGCACCGTCTTCGCCAGCACATCCGGACGGCTGGCGATGAACGTGGCGCCCAGCCCTTCGAATTTTGCCTTGATCTCGGGAACAGCGGCCAGCGGCACGAGCTGTGCGCTCAGCTTGCCCACGATGTCCTGCGGAATGGCCGCAGGCGCGAACAGGCCGTACCAGATCGTGGACTCATAGCCGGGCACGGTCTCGCCGATGGTCTGCAGGTCGGGCAGCGCCGAGGTGCGCAGGGCATTGGTGACGGCGATGCCCTTGATTTGCCCCGCCTTGATGCGCGGGGCGAGGTCCAGGGAACTGGCGAACATCAGGTCCGTCTGGCCGCCGATCATGCTGGTCAACGCCTGGGCCGAGCCGCCGAAAGGCACATGCAGCATGTCGATGCCGGCGAGCGACTTCAGCAGTTCGCCCGAGAGGTGGTTCGTGGTGCCCACACCGCTGGAGCCGAAGGTGATCTTGCCGGGATTGGCTTTGGCCATCTTGATCAGGTCGGCCACATTGCTCGCCGGGAATTTGAGCGAGGCCGCGAGCACCGTCGCGCCCGTGGAGATGAGGCTGATCGGCGCAAGGTCCTTTTCGACGTTGTAGGCAAGGCTCTTGTAGTAGCCGGGCGAAATCGCGATGGCCGTGGTGTTCAGCAGCAGCGTGTAGCCGTCCGGTGCTGCCTTGGCGACCTGGTCGGAGCCGATGTTGCCGCCGGCGCCGGGCTTGTTGTCGATGTAGAAGTTCTGGCCGAAGTGTTTGGCTAGCGGCTCGCCGAAGGCACGCGCGGCGGCATCCACCGGGCCGCCCGCCACATAGGGAATGACGATTTTCACCGGCCGCGTCGGCCAGTTCTGCTGGGCCAGCGCACCGCCTGACGCGGCGGCCAGCAGCAATGCGGAGGCAATGATGGAGGGGCGGTTCATGGTCTTCCTTTGAAAATGTCGATATGTGTTGATTGCATGTTATTGATGGCGCGCCGCTGGGGGGTCAGCGGGGCTTCTCGAATTTCAGCACGAACTCGTCGTTGGGCTGCGACGGCTTGAACACCATGCGGTCACGCGGGTCAGCCGGATTGCGCAGGAAGTCCGCCTCACCGGCGAGGCGAAAGCCGGCCGCCTCGACTTCGCGGCGCAGCGCCACCTCTTCAATGCGATGCAGGGTGTTCCATTCCGACGTGCCGGTGCCGGCGCGCCCGGCGTGGTCGGCAATGACGAACAGTCCGCCCGGCTTGAGCGCGGCGAACACGGCACGATTCATTTTCGCGCGATCAACCGCCGGATTGCCCAGGTCATGATAGGCAAAGAACATCGTGACGGCATCGAGCGAACCGGGTGCAATCTCTGCGGGCACCGGGTTCTCCGACGCAAGTTCATGCAGCGTGACATTGCGGTTCGCCGGCGTTTTCAGGCGCTCCATGAAACGCTCCCTTGCAGCAGCCTGCATGGGTTCGCTCTGCGCATACACACGGCCTGACGCACCGACGGCACGGGCCACGAGTTCGGTGCTGTAGCCGCCGCCCGCGCCAAGGTCCAGGACACGCCAGCCGGGCGCGATGCCGCTGAAGGCCAGCATCTTGTCCGGTTTGCGACGGGCATCGTTCGCACGATCGGCCGCGCTGCGATCGGGGCTGGCGATCAGCGCAGCGATGGCATCGTCGGACAGTCGCTGCGGCGCTGCCGTGCAGGCTGCAAGCAGCAGTCCGGCCAGGAACACGACTGCAGTCAGGCCGCGTGAAGTTTTCGTCAGGGTCGCATTGCGGGGCATGGCATCGTCCTGTCGGTTGAATGTAAAAGGCAAGGAATGGCATGGTACGTGATCGGATGGATTTGCGCCGTCACTCCACGGTGAAGCGCGCACCACCCTCGCCCTCTTCACAACGGAGGGATCTTGCTGCGTGGCGCGGGATCGTCTTGTCAGTTGCTGATCGTGATGCCGGATTGCCGTATCAGGGTGCGCCAGCGCTCAGTCTCGGCGGCGATGTAGCGGCGGAAATCCTCCGGCGTGCTGCCAACCATGATGGTGCCGTCCCCCTCCAGGGTCTTGATGGTCTTCGGATCTTTCAGCGACTGCACGAACATGCCATTGAGTTTGCGGATGATGGCCGGCGGCACGCGGGCCGGCGCGGACACGCCCACCCAGCTCGCGTGGTCGTAATCGGGCACGCCCTGCTCGGCGATCGTGGGCAGATCCGGCCATACAGGCACCCTTTCCCGGGTTGTGACACCGATGGCGCGCAGCTTGCCGGCCTTGATGTTGCCCATCGACAGCGCAAACGTGCCGGAGGATGCGTGCACGCGCCCGGCCATGAGGTCCACGAGGCGCTGGTTGGAGTTCTTGTAATGGACGAAGGTCACCTTCGTCTTGCTCATGTAGTGCAGCATCATGCCGGTGAGATGCGCTGCGCTGCCGATGCCCGCAGTCGAATAGTTCAGCTCCTCCGGATGGTCGCGGGCGTACTGGATATATTCACGGGCATCCCTGAACGGCGCCGCGGGATGGACCAGGATCAGGAAGGCGTGCTTGGTGAGCAGCGAAATCGGCGCGAAATCCCTGAGGTTGTCGTAAGGCAGGTCGGGATAAATTGTCGGCGCGACGGTAAACGGCGAATTCACCGTCAGCAGCGTATAGCCGTCGGGTGCCGCCTTGGCCGCGTAGGCCGTGCCGATCGTCGTGCCGGCCCCGGCGCGGTTTTCCATGATGAAGGTCTTGCCGGTGGTTTCATGGATGCTGTTCATGAACAGCCGGAACTCCTGTTCAACCACGCCGCCGCCCTCATAGGGAACAACGATCACGACCGGCTTGGTGGGGTAGTCGTCGGCCGGGGATTGGGCCTGGACGCTGACCGGAACAAGTCCTGATGACAATGCCAGCACAGCGATGCAAAGCAGGTGTCGCATGAATCCTCCGCGGATCAGGCGTTGGCGGTAATTCCGTTCATGGTTCGCCGCAAGCGGAATGGCGAATGGCCCGAGGCGATCTGCCCGACAGGCCCGCACAGAACGGCGCGGGCCGTCGAAGGACGCCCGGGCGGGCGTCCCGACGATCCTAGAACTCGATCATCTCGAAGTCAGCCTTCTTTGCTTCGCAGTCCGGGCACTCGAAGGTGTCCGGCACATCGGCCCAGCGCGTTCCGGGGGCGATGCCGGCATGCGGATAGCCCTCGGCCTCGTCGTAGACGAAGGCACACAGGATGCACTGGTAGGTCTTGAAGTCGCCCTTGCCGTCGGCCGATGTCGAAGCCGGTTTCACTTCATCGGGCATTCCGCCACCGGGCACCGGGTAATTCAGGATGATCGCCTCGCAGCCTTCAGCACCGGCCACCATTTTGAACGGGCCTTCGTCCTTGCCCACCCAGATGATGGCAAGGCCCTTCTTCTCCTGGCCTTCATGGATGATGCTGCCCCTCATCACGACGATGTACTGCCCATCGCCCTTGGAGGGGTCGATGGAATAGGCCTGCGCGCCCGGCTTCATCTTCACCGAGAAGCCGGCAAGGCCGCGATCGTCCTTGATGCCGTCGATGGCCTTCATTGCCACGCCGCTCTCGCCCGGCTGGAGGTTGAAGTCCGGCATCACCGTGAGCTGCCAGGGCTTGCGGTCGGTCACGCGCTCGAGTTCCTCGCGCTTTTCGGGCATGTACTGCGCACCAGCATCGCGGTGGGCACGCAGTGTGATGAAGCCCAGGCCCTCGTCGCTGTAACGGATCGGGCCATAGGGGGTGTAGGCACGGGAAAAATGCACCGCGCCATACTCGGCCGCATGCGCGCCCAGCGTGCCGCGGCCCTTGTAGATGATCTGGAACTGGTCAACCGCGTGGTAGTGCGCGCGCAGCACGCGCTTTGGCGAACCTTCGGCGAGGAAGGCCATGTGGCTGTCCTTGCTCTTGTCCTCCGGCGCGTTGAAAAAACCGGTGCGCCAGGCAAAGTGGCCATTCGGCAGATCGCGCTGGACGCGCGGATTGGGAACGTCACTGTATGACTTGACCTGGGGCATGCTGTTCTCCTTTAACAATGCGGTGTCGAATGCCGGGCGTCCGATGCAGCCTCGTACAAAAACATGGCGCCGGTCTGACGAGGGGTGTTTCCCGGGCGATATTGTGCCTTTTATCGGGCCACGGCGCAGCAGGAACGGCTGAGATGACCCGCTCCGGCCTTAACGGCCAAGCTGCACGCGCGAACTGGTGAGCCGGTTGCCGGCCCCGACCGTGGCAAGCACGCTGACGCTGCTGCCGGGCACCAGCAGCGAGCGGTCGCCTGCCACCGGCAGGGTCACCGGCACATTCTCCGGCACCACCACCTGCTGCATGCCCCCTTCATAGGTGAGCGTCATCTCGCGGCCTGCCCTGCCCTGCACCACGGCGGACACGGTGGCATTCGTCATCGTCGCGCCTGGCTCCCCGCGCTCCATCGGCCGGTTGCCTTCGTTGGGAATGCCATTGCCGGGCGGAAAGACATGCACCTCACTGGCAACCAGTTTTCCGTCGGCACGTTTGACTGCCGTCGCCCCCAGCGCCATGCCCGGCTTGAGGTCGGCAAACGTGATCAGGCGTGTGGTGACGATGGACGCGTCCGGGGCAAGCTCGATGCCGACGATGCCGCTTCCGGGCGATGACACGGAGAGCAGCGCACCTTCGAACGCGGTGATCGTGCCGCGGATGCGCAACCCATTCTGTTGTGCATGGAGGACGGAACAGGAAAGTGCAAGGGCAACGAGCGCCTGCAGGCAGCGCCTCCCCGTCCATTTCGCGGCATGGGGGAAAAGCGCTGATGTGATCATTTCAGAATTTAATCCATTTACCAATGCGGCTTAATTCAAAAATTATACTCATCACTTCTGTCTGATTTTCGGCGTGGCGGTCACCACGTCGCCGCATTGCGCGCGATGCCGCAGCGCATGGTCCATGAGCACGCAGGCCAGCATGGCCTCGCAGATCGGCGAGGCGCGCAGGCCCACGCAGGGGTCGTGGCGACCCTTGGTCTCGACCGTCACCGGCTGGCCGGCCTTGTCGATGGATTTGCGCGGCAGGCGTATCGAAGACGTGGGCTTCAGCGCAATGCTCACTGTCACATCCTGCCCGGTGGAAATGCCGCCCAGCACACCGCCCGAATTGTTCGTCAGGAAGCCTGCCGGCGTCATTTCATCGCCATGCACGCTGCCGCGCTGCTCGATTGCACCGAACCCGGCGCCGATCTCCACGCCCTTCACCGCATTGATTCCCATCATGGCAAAGGCAATGTCGGCATCGAGGCGGCCATATACCGGCTCACCCCAGCCCACCGGCACGCCGGAGGCAACAACGTTGACACGTGCGCCGACCGAATCGCCATCGCGGCGCAACTGATCGAGGAATTCCTCGAGCTTCGCCACCGAATCGGGGTCGGGCGAGAAAAACGGGTTCTGGCGCACCGCATCCCAGGACTTGAAGGCCAGCTTGAGCGGGCCGACCTGGGCGACATAGCCACGGATCTCGATGCCGAATTTTTCACGCAGCCATTTGCGCGCCACGGCGCCGGCAACAACGCGAATGGCCGTCTCGCGCGCCGAGGAGCGGCCGCCGCCCTTGTAGTCGCGGATGCCGTATTTCTGCCAGTAGGTGTAATCGGCGTGGCCGGGACGGAAGGTATCGGCAATGGCCGAGTAATCCTTGCTGCGCGCATCCTCGTTGCGGATGATGAAGCCGATCGAAGTGCCGGTGGTCCTGCCCTCGAACACCCCGGAGAGGATTTCCACGGTATCGGACTCCTGGCGCTGCGTGACATGGCGCGAAGTACCGGGCTTTCTGAGATCAAGGTCCTTCTGGATGTCAGCCGCAGACAATTCCAGCCCCGGCGGGCAGCCGTCAATGACGCCCCCGATCGCGGGGCCGTGGGATTCACCAAATGAAGTAAGGCAGAAAAGCGTGCCGAAGGAATTGCCGGACATGAGTGGACTTGAAATTTCTCTGTGAAATCAAGCGCTAGTTTAACACCATTGCCTGACGCTGATTACCGGCCACGCTCACCCGTGCCTGACGGACGGGCGGAAACGCAGCGGGCTGCCGCCTACTTCTGCTCTTCTTCCGGCCAGTCCTTGATGTAGGCCTTGAGCATGCGGTTCTCGAAGCTCTTCTCCTCCAGCACCGCACGCGCCACATCATGGAAGGAGATCACGCCAAGCAGCGTTGCGCCTTCCATCACCGGCACATAGCGCGCATGGCTCTCGAGCATGATGCGGCGCAGTTCGTCGACTTCCATGTTGACGTCAGTGGTCACGGGTTTGGACTGCATCGCAGCAGCGACCGTGATCTTGGAAAAGGTCGGCGTGGGACCGACGCGCTGTTCCTTCTGGCGCTTGGCCAGCACCGCGATCACTTCGCGGAACGTCAGCATGCCGACGAGCTTGCCGCCTTCCATCACCACCAGCGATCCCATGTCCTGATCGGCCATGGTGACAACGGCATCGGACAGCAGCGTTTCCGGTGTCGCCGTAAACAAAGTGCTTCCCTTGACCTTGAGAACCTCTTTGACTTTCATGATCAGTCCTTCCGCGCCGGGGCGATGCGCTTAATTGTCATGGCAAAAATGGTACTCCTGCGCGGCGCGCTTGTCTCCCGCTTTCGGCCGGATTTCACAGACAGACTGCCTTTCACAACAGGCATTTACAATACCGACCATGTCCTCCAGGCGAGTTCTCATCACCACCTTTGGCTCGCTCGGCGACCTGCATCCGTACATTGCACTCGCGCGGGCGCTGCAGCAGCGCGGCCACCGGCCGGTGATTGCCACGATCGATCGCTACCAGTCTCCGGTGGAATCGGCCGGCATCGCCTTTGCCGCAATCCGCCCCGCCGAAGCACAGTTGCCCTCCTTCGAGGAAGTCATGCCGCTGCTGTTCAATCCGCTGAGTGGCACCGAGTATCTCGTGCGCACACTGGTGATGGCCTTTGTGCGCGAAACCCATGAAGACCTGTCACGCCTCGCTGCCGAGGCCGACGTGCTGGTCACGCATCCGCTTGCGGTCACCGCCCCCCTGATCGCGGAGAAGACCGGCATCCCCTGGGCATCCACCATCCTCGCGCCGCTCAGCCTGCTCTCCTCATTCGATCCGCCCATCTTCGCGCCGGCGCCATGGATGCGGCATGTGCGCAAGCTCGGCGTGACGCCCTATCGGCTGCTGTTCAGCCTGATCGAGCATGCGTCGCGCTCCTGGGAGGCGCCGCTAGGCGAACTGTGCGCCGAACTCGGCCTGCCGCCGGCACACGAACTGGCACTCTTCAAAGGACAGTTCTCGCCGCGGCTGAACCTTGCGCTGTTCTCACCGCTGCTCGCCACGCGGCAACCGGACTGGCCGGCAAACACAGCCCTGTGCGGCTTTCCACGCTACGACGGCGCAGCACCGGACACGGACACGCAGCGTCGGCTCGATGCCTTCCTCGATGCAGGCGAAGCACCGATCGTTTTTGCGCTGGGATCCTCGGCCGTGATGATCGCCGGCGATTTCTGGAAACACGCGATAGCCGCAACACGCGCCCTCGGCCGGCGCGCCATCCTGATCACGGCTCGGGAAAATCGCGACATTGATTCCGACATCGCCGAGTTCACCTACCTGCCCTACTCCGCGGTGTTTCCGCACGCTGCCGCGATCGTCCACCAGGCCGGCATCGGCACGCTGTCGCAGGCGCTCGCCGCAGGGCGTCCGCAACTCATCGTTCCGGTGTCATTTGATCAACCCGACAACGCGCATCGCACCGCGAGGCTGTGCGTCTCGCGCACGCTGCCTTTCAAGAAAGTCTCTGCCGCAGCACTCACAAGAGAACTTGGGAAGCTGCTGGCAGAGCCGTCGCATCAGATGCGGGCGAATGAAATCGGGGCGATTGTTCGAAAGGAAGATGGAGCAGCGAGGGCGGCGGAGTTGATTGTGGGGCTTGCGGGATGAATGCGGGATTCCTGCAGAATCCAAAATCCAGCTTTTAATTTTCTCTTGATTTCTTGTTTCGGATTCGCCGAGCCACTTTTCTTGCTTCGCCAAGAAAAGTGGCC
>CAIYPG010000014.1 GCA_903928055.1 uncultured beta proteobacterium
GTGGAGTCCAGCACGTGCAGCCGTGGGGTTGCCAATGCTGATGTTCGTCAGCTGGATGCCGAACTTGCCCGAGACCGTGACCTGCGCTGCAGCGATGCTGGGCACGCCAAACGCGCCAGCAACCGCAACTGCTATCAGTTTCTTGTTCATTGAGTACTTCTCCTCTTGAAATTATCGTCGGACGGAAAGGAAGCCCGCACAGGCCGCCTGCACCACCCCGCTTTTCAGCCAATACCGAAGGCTGAGGAGATTCTCTCTGTGACCACAGCAACAATCAACGAAAACCCCTGAATACAGACGCAGATGATCTCATTTGTATCTTTTCTGCAACAACTCACGGATCCAACGCGGAAATGTAAATTTATTCTAATGAAACATATCTTTAAGCGCGACTCCAGGCTCGGGGGCACGCATAAAAGCCTCCCCCACGAGAAAAGCCTGAATTCCACGCCCGCGCATGTACCGCACGTCTTCCGGGGACATGATCCCACTCTCGGTCACCGTCAGCCGATCTGCCGGAATCCCGGGCGAAAGCGACAAAGTGGTCTCAAGAGAGGTTTTGAACGTTCGAAGATTCCGGTTATTGATCCCGATCAGAGGAGTCTGCAGGGCCAGTGCCACCTCAAGTTCGGCGGCATCGTGCACCTCTACCAGCACAGCCATCCCCAATTCCATGGCCACCGCCTCAAGTTCCCGCATCTGGTTGAGCCCCAGTGCCGCAACAATAAGCAGGATGCAATCGGCACCCATGGCCCTCGCTTCTTGGACCTGATACGGATCGATGATGAAATCCTTGCGCAATACCGGCAAACCCGAAGCTTCGCGTGCGGCGACCAGATATTCGGCACGGCCCTGAAAGAATTGTTTGTCGGTCAATACCGACAGGCAGGCCGCGCCATTTAGCGCATAGGAAGCGGCAATATCGGCAGGGCGGAAATCTTCACGCAGCACGCCCTTGCTCGGGCTGGCTTTCTTGATCTCCGCGATGACTGCGGGATGTCCTGCAGCAATTCGGGCACGGATCGCTCCCACAAAATCGCGAACGGGAGGCGCAGACAATGCCTGACACCGAATCACTGTAAGATCATTGCTCGCCTTGGCCGCCGCAATCTCCTCGCGTTTCACTGCAAGGATACGATCGAGAATATCGCCTGACATCTATGCCTTCACTGCCTGGGTGAATTTCACGAACTCATCGAGCTTGGCACGTGCCGCGCCGCTCTCGATGGCCTTCACTGCCAGACGTATTCCTTCCCGAATGCTCGCCGCCTTGCCCGCAACGTAGATCGCAGCGCCTGAATTGAAAATGACAATGTCGCGTGCCGCCCCGGGTTTGTTCTCCAGCGCGGACAGAACCATTGCGCGCGAGGCAGCAACATCGCTTGCCCGCAGGACGCTCAGATCATGCAGCGGCAGGCCGAAATCCTCCGGTCGGATCGTGTACTCAGTCACCGCGCCATCTTTCAGTTCGCCGACCCAGGTTGCACCCGAAATCGAAATCTCATCCAACCCATCCTCGCCATGCACAACAATCGCATGACGGGCACCGAGCCGCTGCAGCACCCGGGTCTGAATGCCTACCAGATCACGATGGAACACGCCCAACACCTGATTCGGCGCACCAGCCGGATTGGTCAGCGGGCCGAGAATGTTGAATATCGTTCGTACACCCAGCTCGCGCCGGACTGGCGCAGCATGCTTCATGGCCGCGTGATGATTGGGGGCGAACATGAAACCGATCCCCACAGTATCAATGGCCATGCCGACCTGATCCGGCGTGAGATTGATGTTGACGCCAAGCGCCTCCATCATGTCCGCGCTGCCGGACTGCGATGACACCGCACGACCACCGTGCTTGGCCACGCGCGCACCCGCAGCCGCACATACGAAAGTCGAGGCCGTGGAAATGTTGAAGGTGTGCGCCCCATCGCCGCCAGTGCCGACGATGTCCACCAGATTGGCCGGATTACCTACCTGAACCTTGGTGGACAGCTCGCGCATCACCTGGGCTGCAGCGGTAATTTCGCCGATCGTTTCCTTCTTCACCCGCAACCCGATGGCAAGGGCGCTGATCAGTACCGGCGACATCTCGCCGCCCATGATCGCCCGCATCAATCCGAGCATTTCGTCATGGAAAATCTCGCGATGCTCGATGATGCGGGTCAATGCTTCCTGGGGAGTAATCGACATGGGTGGCTCCGCTGCGTGGTTCACGCCTTGATCGAGAGAAAATTTCTGAGCATGGCATGCCCATGCTCGGTCAGGATGGACTCGGGATGGAATTGGACGCCCTCAATGGCGAGATCACGATGACGCAGCCCCATGATTTCCCCATCTGCAGTCCAGGCCGTCACCTCAAGACAGGCCGGCAGCGTCTCTCGCTCCACCGCCAGGGAATGATATCGGGTGGCCGTAAACGGACTGGGCAGGCCGGAAAACACCCCGGCCCCGGAGTGTTCGATCGGCGAGGTCTTGCCGTGCATCAGCGTTTTGGCGTGGATGACCCTGCCGCCAAAAGCCTGTCCGATCGCCTGATGTCCCAGACATACGCCCAATATCGGCTTCTTCCCGGCGAAATGGTTGATCGCCGGAATCGATACACCGGCCTCTGACGGCGAACATGGACCGGGAGAGACAACGATGCGCTCAGGATTCAGGCGCTCAATGTCGGCCACCGACACTTCATCATTGCGCACGACATTGACATCCGCACCCAATTCGCCCAGGTACTGGACCAGATTGAAGGTGAAGGAGTCGTAGTTATCGATCATCAGCAGCATGGCGGCCCCCTCAATCGATTCGCGTATCAAGGCCGGCAGCCACCAACTCTGCCGCGCGCAATGTGGCGCGCGCCTTCATTGTGGTCTCATTCCACTCCGACTGCGGCACGGAGTCAGCGACGATGCCAGCCGCAGCCTGGACATGCAATTGCCCATCCTTGACCACGCCGGTGCGAATGGCAATCGCCACATCCATGTCGCCGTGATAGCCGAGATAACCAACCGCCCCCGCGTAGATGCAGCGCTTGACCGGCTCCAGTTCGTGGATGATTTCCATCGCCCTGACCTTTGGGGTTCCCGTCACCGTTCCAGCCGGAAAAGTTGCCTTGAGCACTTCAATGGCGTCCAAACCGGGCTTCAGCGTGCCCTCGACATTCGAGACGATATGCATGACGTGGGAATAACGTTCAACAACCATGTTCTCGGTCACGCGCACCGAGCCGGTCTGGGCAATGCGACCCACATCGTTTCGTCCGAGATCGATCAGCATGACATGCTCGGCGCGCTCCTTGGGGTCGGCCAGCAACTCTTCAGCCAGAGCGACATCCTCTTCCGGAGTGGCACCGCGGCGGCGGGTTCCCGCAATGGGTCGCAACGTGACCTTGCCGCCTTCCAGACGAACCAGTATCTCGGGCGAAGCCCCTACAACCTGGAAATCTCCCATGTCGAAATAGAACATGTACGGAGAGGGATTGATCGTGCGCAGTGATCGGTACAGCGCAAGCGGATCGCCATCATACCGCCGCGACAGCCGGCGCGAAATCTGCACCTGCATGATATCGCCGTCGAAAATGTACTGCTTGGACTTGGCCACCGCCTCGAGATAGGCCGCTTCTTCAATGCTCGAGCTCGGCTCAGCCGCCATGCCTGGACCGTGGTCAGGCACACGCACCGGTTCGCGCAGTGAGGCAACCAGCTCACCCAGCCGGCGCTTCGCCTGTGCAAGCGCATCGGGCAATCCTGGATCCGCATAGACCACGAAGTAAAGCTTGCTGGCGAGGTTGTCGAATACCGCGATTTCCTCGGATTGCAGCAGGATGATGTCCGGTGTTCCAAGGGGATCGGACTTCTCCGGCAATCTGGCCAGCTTGGATTCGATGTAGCGAACGGTCTCGTATCCGAAGCATCCCACCAGACCGCCCGAGAATCGAGGCAACCCTGAAAGGGGCGCGGCACGGTAGCGCTGCAAGTAATCGCGGATGAATTCCAGCGGTTCATCCCCCGACTGCTCGACGACGGCATCCCCATCCATGACAACTA
>CAIYPG010000015.1 GCA_903928055.1 uncultured beta proteobacterium
CGATGATGTCGATGTTGTCCGGCGCCGGGTCCTTCCACGGCAGCTCGGTGAGCCAGTCAAGATACGTGCGCACCATGGAGTATTCGCCCGAGGCATCGGACATGCGCTCCAGGCGCTTCAATTCCTTCAGCGCCTGCTTCTCGATCTCCTCGGGCATCTTCGCCTCGGCGATCGCCTTGCGCACTTCCTCGATCTCGGCCGCGTTTCCGCTGCCCTCTTCGCCTTCGCCCAGTTCCTTCCTGATGGCGCGCAACTGCTCCTCCAGCAGATACTTCCGCTGGCGGTCGTCCATGCTCACCTTGGTGCGCTCGTCGATCTGGCGCGACAGCTTCAGCACCTCGATCCTGTGGCCGAGCATGCGCAGCACCGTGTCCACGCGTTCGCGGATCGGCAGGGTCTCCAGCACGATCTGCTTCTCGGCCGCTTTCACGTCCATGAACCCGGCCACGAGGTCGGCCAGTGCACCCGGCGTCGGGATGCTGTCCAGTGTGGCGGAGAGTTCCTGCGGCGCCTGCGGCAGGAGTTCGAGCGTCTGCTTGGCGCGTTCCTTCAACTGCAGGAAGCTCGCCTCGACATCCGTGCCTTTGGCATCCTGTTCGGTGATGCGCTCCACGCGCGCCGCAAGGAAGGGATAACCCTCGAGGAATTCGATGACGCGAAAGCGCTGCTCGCCCTGGGCCACGACATGATGCGTGCCGTCCGGGCTGGTGATGTAGCGCAGCGTGGTTGCCACCGTGCCGATGCTGTACAGGTCGTCCGGGCCCGGTTCATTGGCTTCCGGGTTTTTCTGCAGCAGCAGCCCGAACGGGCGCTCGGCCTTGAGCGCAGCCTGAGCCGCGGCCAGCGAGCGTTCGCGGCGCATGGAGATCGGCAGGATCATGCCGGGGAACATCACCATGTGGCGTACGGCGAGCAGGATCAGCGCGTCTTCGGGCAGGCGCTTGGCGGCGTCGCGCAGGAGCGCGCCCGCATCGGCCGCCGTGTCCGGCGCCGCTGTTGCTTCAGTCGTCTTGTCGAGTGTCAGCATGATTTATCCCAATTTCCCTTCCAAACGTCTAAGGCCAATGACGAGGCAGCCGTTATCGAAAACCTTCTGCAGGATTTGGTAATGCCCGTCCGAGAGTGCAATGCGCCGCTCGAACGGCCCGTAGGGAATTTCCAGCCGGTGGATGGCAGCACCCTGCGCCACCTGCGGCAGCGGCCGGTCGCCGCGCACCACGAGTTCCGCATCCAGGATGGCCACCTGAACGTGGTCCGCAGTAACGCCGGGCACCGCCAGGAAAATCCATACATCGCCACCGCTCTGGTAGATGTCCACCGGCGGCTCCCAGCAATTGCGCGTGCCGGGGCGAAAGAACTGCCGCTGCAGGCGCTCGGCGCTCTGCAGCAGGTCCAGTGCTTCCGACCACATCCAGGTTTTTCCGCGTGTCATGCGTCGTCTTCCTCTGTCCAGTGAGCGATCCATTGATCCGTAGGTGATAAATGAGGGCGAAATTGCGCGCTGCAAGGTATTGCTGCCGATTGGGCGTTAGAATCAACGTCTTAGACTTCTGCGAATCGCCCCATCCATGAATTTCATGCGATTTTCTGCTGCCCGCCAGGCGCCCTGGCTGCTGTTCCTCACCCTGTTGATATTGGGTGGCTGCTCCGCGGAACAAGCCACACCTCCCCTGCAGGGCTATGTGGAAGGCGAGTTCGCCATGATTGCCGCCACCACCACCGGCCGGCTGGACAAGCTCCTTGTCCGTCGCGGCCAGCAGGTCGAGCCCGGCGCCCTGCTGTTTGCACTGGAACACAGCAGCGAGGAGGCGTCAGTGCGCGAGGCCACGGAGCGCGTACGCAGCGCCGAACAGCGCCTCGCAAACCTGCGCACCGGACGGCGCCCGCCCGAAATCGAGGTGGCGCGCGCCCAGACGGCGCAGGCCACGGCGCTTCGCAAGCTGTCCGCGGAGCAGATGCAGCAGCAGGAAAGGCTGTTCAAGGACGGCTTCATCTCCCAGGCGGCGCTCGACCAGGCACGGGCGAACTTCGAGCGTGACCAGGCGCGGCTCGCCGAAACCCAGGCACAGGGCAGCGTGGCGCAACTGCCCCTCGGCCGGGATGCTGAAATCAGCGCGGCTGTGGCAGACGTGGAAACCGCACGAGCCGTGCTGGCCCAGGGCGAATGGCGCCTCGCCCAACGCAACGGCAGCTATGCGGTGGACACTATCGAGAAGGCGAACGGCACCAAGGCAGCCCCGGCGCTGGTGCAGGACACCTTTTTCGTCGAGGGCGAGTCGGTTCCCGCCGGACGGCCCGTGGTCAGCCTGCTGCCCATCGGTAACGTGAAGGTGCGTTTTTTCGTTCCCGAGACATTGCTTGGCGCAATCAAGGCCGGCGAGCGAATCTCCATTGCCTGCGACGGCTGCGGTGCGGCGATTCCAGCCACGATCTCCTACATCTCGAAGCAGGCCGAATACACGCCTCCGGTGATCTACAGCAAGGATTCGCGCGCCAAGCTGGTGTTCATGATCGAGGCCCGCCCCGCCCCGGAGGATGCCGTCAAGCTGCGTCCGGGCCAGCCGGTGGACGTCACGCTGGCATCCGCGTCCACCAACACCGCCGCCGCCAGATGAGTGCGGATGGCAGCCCTGCGGGTGACGTCCCGCTGGCCATCGACGTGCACGGACTGAACAAGCACTTCGGCACCAAGCATGTAGTCCGCGATTTTTCGCTGCAGGTGAAGCGCGGCGAAATCTACGGCTTCCTCGGCCCCAATGGCAGCGGCAAGACCACCTCGATCCGCATGCTGTGCGGCCTGCTCACGCCGGATTCGGGCAGCGGCACCTGCCTTGGCTACGACGTGATCCGCGACACCGCCGCGATCAAGCGCGAGGTCGGCTACATGACCCAGCGCTTCTCGCTGTGGGAAGACCTCACGATCCGCGAGAACATGGACTTTGTCGCGCGCATGTACGGCATGCGCGATCGCACCACCGCCGTGCCTGCGGCCATCGCCGACCTGGGGCTGACGTCGCGCCAGGACCAGCTCGCCGGCTCGCTGTCCGGCGGCTGGAAGCAGCGCCTCGCACTTGCAGCGTGCATGCTGCACCGGCCGAAACTGCTGCTGCTCGATGAACCGACCGCAGGGGTCGATCCCAAGGCGCGGCGCGAATTCTGGGAGGAGATCCACCACCTCACCGCCACCGGCCTGTCGGTGCTTGTCTCCACGCATTACATGGACGAGGCCGAACGCTGCCACCGTGTGGCCTACATGGCCTACGGGCGCATGCTGGTCAACGGCACCGTGGACGACGTGGTGCGCGGCCAGAACCTCACCACCTTCGCCGTCAGCGGCCCCGACCTGCCGGCGGTATCGCTGAAACTCCAGTCCGAGCCCGGCGTGGGCCAGGTAACGCCCTTTGGCAATACGTTGCATGTCACCGGACCCGACGGCGCCGCCCTGGCCGCAGCCATTGCCGAGCTGCGCGGCGATGCGCGCTATCGGATCGAGCAGGTGGATACGAAGCTGGAGGATGTGTTCATCAGCCTGATGGCGGGCGTGACGGATAATTTTCAGTGACGCAACGCTTGCATACCATCCGCTTCAGCACCGTCATTCCCGCGAAGGCGGGAATCCAGTCCTTTCCTTTCTTCCAGATTTCTGTTTCGCCTCTCGGCGACCTACTTTCTCTTGCTTGTGCAAGAGAAAGTAGGCAAAGAGAAACACACCCCGGGCATCGCTCCTCCGCTTCGCTACGGAGTACCCTGCGCTGCGCGCCGCCCTCGGGTGCGCCGGAGCGCAGAGCAGGGTCCC
>CAIYPG010000016.1 GCA_903928055.1 uncultured beta proteobacterium
ATGCATCGGCGAACCTGGGCGAAACCCAGCGCCTGATCTCGCTGTCGCTGAACCACACGTTCTAATAGCAATATCTTGTCCGGAGCCTGGCTCCGGTGCAATTGAAGCGGGCGTCTCCGGACGCCCGTTTTTTTTGCCTGTTCTGCTAAGCTTCTCCATGAGACTTCATCCCATCCGGGATTTGATGCGGAGACCTTCCTTTGCATTCCCTTGACCAATTGATTGGTGCGTTTGACCATGGCCTGCGCACGCTGGCCGGCTTGCTCCATGAGCAGAGGCCTTCCCCCGCTGCTGAAGTGCCGGATGCGCATCTGGATGCGCATGAAAAACGGGAAGCGGCTGCGCTGATGCGCGTCAATCATGCCGGGGAAATTTGTGCCCAAGCCCTGTATCAGGGGCAGGCTTTGGCATCGGCAAATGGCGGACTCAAGCAGGCTCTGTCGCAGGCTGCTGTGGAAGAGTCTGACCATCTGGCCTGGAGTCAGTCCCGCATCGCCGAACTTGGGGGGCGGACCAGTCTGCTCAATCCGCTCTGGTACGCAGGGTCATTTGCCATAGGTTATGGCGCGGGAAAACTGGGCGACAGGATCAACCTGGGGTTCCTTGCCGAGACGGAACGACAGGTCGAGCGCCATCTCGAGGGGCATCTTGATCGACTGTCGCCGCTTGATGAACGCACGCGTTCAGTGATCAATGCGATGGCGCGTGAGGAGGCAACACATGCCTCAATGGCGCGTTCCCTGGGAGGGGCGGAATTACCGCAACCGGTCAAGCTTGGGATGAAACTCGCTTCCCGCGTCATGACCGGGCTGTCTTATTGGGTATGAATTCCCTGCGGCAAGCCTGGAGTCCCGCTATTCCTGAATGATTTCGTAGTCGTACGTGATGACCGCGGTTTTTTCGAGCATCGCCGAGGCAGAGCAATACTTTGTATGCGACAGCTTGACCGCGCTGGCCACCAGGGTGGGCTTCACCTCCTTGCCACGCACAATGAAGTGCATGTGAATCGCGGTAAAAACCTTCGGGTCAGTTTCGGCGCGGGTTGCGCTGAGGCGCACTTCGCAACCGCTGATCTGCTGGCCGCTTTTTCGCAGAATCAGCACCACATCAAAGGCCGTGCAGGCGCCGGTTCCGGCCAGTACGGTCTCCATGGGGCGGGGTGCGATATTCCGCCCGCCGGCTTCCGGGGCGCCGTCCATGACCAGTACATGGCCGCTTTCCGTTTCTGCGACAAAACTCATGCCGCCTTCCATCCACTTTACGCTGCATTCCATGGTGCCATCCGGGTGTGTTGATGATGCGTTGCGATATACGTTTTTTGAGGAGTGATATTACTAGGTAACCTGCTAATTATAAATAACATATACTGTGAAATATGATGCATTTTCGGAACGATTGATTGGCGTGAGATATTGCGACGCACAAAGTCTTATGTGATAATTACTCCTTAGATACTGATCATGCCAATAAAGGCGAAATTACAGTATTCAACCGATTTTATGTCTCCTCCACCCTCCTCCTTTGGTGGATTTAGCGCAACCCTCAGAGGCTGCGCTTTTTTTTGCCTGCCAATCCTGTACTGCCTTGGATTTCGGGTTTGACACTACCCGACTTGTTCAATAAAATCACGCCCTTTCGCTACAACCTCGCTGTTCAGGAAACTCCATGAAAACCTTCTCCGCCAAGCCGCACGAAGTCAAACGCGACTGGTATGTCGTAGATGCTGCAGACAAGGTGCTGGGCCGCCTTGCCGCCGAAATTGCCAGCCGCCTTCGCGGCAAGCACAAGCCCGAGTTCACGCCGCACGTTGATACGGGTGATTTCGTGGTTGTTCTGAATGCCGCCAAGCTGCGCGTGACCGGCAACAAGGCTGACGACAAGAAATACTATCGCCACAGTGGTTACCCTGGCGGCATCAGCGAGACAACGTTCTCGAAGATGCAGGGACGTTTCCCGACGCGCGCTCTGGAACTGGCCGTGAAAGGCATGTTGCCCAAGGGACCGCTGGGTTACGCGATGTTCAGGAAGCTCAAAGTCTACGCGCGTGACGATCATCCGCATGCGGCGCAGCAACCCAAGATTCTGGAGATGAAGTCATGATCGGCGATTACAACTACGGCACGGGTCGGCGCAAAAGCGCGGTTGCCCGGGTATTCATCAAGCCCGGCAAGGGTGCATTTGTCGTGAACGACAAGCCGGTGGACAAGTACTTCGGCCGCGAAACCGGCCGCATGGTCGTTCGTCAACCGCTGGTTCTCGTCGACAAGCTTGGTACTTTCGACGTCAAGGTCAATGTGCATGGTGGCGGCGAGTTCGGTCAGGCGGGCGCGGTGCGCCATGGTCTTACGCGTGCGCTGATCGAATTTGATCCCGCGCTGAAGAGCATGCTCAGCAAGGCAGGCTTGGTTACCCGCGATGCGCGGGAGGTCGAGCGAAAGAAGGTTGGTCTTCACAAGGCGCGGCGGCGCAAGCAGTTCTCCAAACGCTGATCGCTCATCGCAGGGCGACATACGGAAAAGCCGCCTTCTTCAGGCGGCTTTTTTGTCTGTACGACGCAATTCTGATTCGAGAGGCTTGAATGAGCACCATCAGGCAGCGCATCAAGGTGGGAATCGTCGGCGGGACCGGCTATACCGGTGTCGAGTTGTTGAGAATACTGTGCCAGCACCCGAATGCGGAACTGGTTGCGGTGACCTCGCGTCAGGAAGCCGGGCTGCCAGTGGACAAGATGTTCCCCAGCCTGCGTGGACATGTGTCTCTGGCTTTCAGCGACCCGGAGAAATCAAATCTTTCCGAGTGCGATGTCGTTTTTTTCGCCACGCCCAACGCCGTGGCGATGTCCCAGGCTGCGGCACTGGTGAAGCAGGGCGTGCGTGTCATCGACCTGTCCGCGGATTTTCGCATTCGGGATGTTGCCGAATGGGAGCAGTGGTACAAGGCCAAGCATGCCGCCCCGGAACTGGTGGCAGAGGCGGTATATGGTCTGCCCGAGCTAAATCGCAAACTGATTCGCACCGCGCGTATTGTCGCCAACCCGGGCTGCTATCCGACAGCGGTACAGTTGGGATTGATGCCGCTGGTTGAGTCCGGTGCGGTCGATCCGGATCACTTGATTGCCGACGCAAAATCGGGCGTGAGTGGCGCTGGGCGAAAGGCCGAGGTGCACACCTTGTTCTCCGAGGCGGCCGACAATTTTTCCGCATATGGCGTTGCCGGCCATCGTCACTGGCCGGAGATCCGTCAGGGACTGGCGCAGATGGCCGGGCATGAGGTGGGCCTGATTTTCATTCCCCACCTCACGCCGATGATTCGTGGCATACACGCCACTCTCTACGCGCGCGTCAGCCGTGAAGCCGACTTTCAGAGACTGTTTGAAGAGCGCTATCGCGACGAACCGTTTGTCGATGTCATGCCGCCTGGCAGCCAGCCCGACACGCGCTCCGTGCGCGCCGCGAATCTGTGTCGCATCGCCGTGCACAGGCCGCGTGAGAAAGCCGGCCCGGGAGATACCCTTGTGGTGCTGTCGGTCATCGACAATCTGGTGAAGGGTGCTGCAGGGCAGGCCGTGCAGAACATGAACATCATGTTTGACCTGCCCGAGTCGGCCGGGCTGACGCACGTCCCGGTCGTTCCCTAGGGGAGCTGATTGCGCGAATCATCATGGCAGGCCTGATCAAGCGCATTCGCAGGCGCTTCGGCATATCGGCGCCGCGGATGACGGTGCGCACGCACCTGGCGTGGTATTGGCGGTGGCTGGGCCTCATCCTTATCAGCGGGTTGTCCCTGGCGCTGGCGGCGTGGATGTATGACGCCGGGCGGCGCTTTGCGGGATTCGACAGCAGTGAGACCCAGGAAGAGCTTGTGCAACTGCGGGCCACGGTCAAAAAGATGGAGGAAGACACTTCACAACTGCGTGGTTTGGCCGATGCTGCCGATGCACGCGTCAAGATCGAGCAAAGTGCGCAGGCCCAGCTTGCGACGCAGGTCAAGCAGCTCGAAGATGAGAACACCCGTCTGAAGGAAGACCTCGCGTTCTTTGAGGGACTGATTCCGAACGGCCGGCGCGACGAGCGCGTATCCATATACCGGTTCACGGTCCAGGCCGGGGCAATGCCCGGCGAATACCGTTACCGCCTGCTGGTGCTGCAGGGCGGGCGGCGTGATCGCGAATTCAGCGGCTCGATGCAGTTTTCAGCCGACCTGCAGGACAAGGGGCGCAATGCTATGATTCCTCTGACAGGTGATGGCATATCCGAGAGCGGTGTCAGAGCCCTGAACTTCAAGTTTTTTCAGCGGGTGGAAGGAGTGTTCCGGACCGCCCCATCGTCCAGGCTGCGCGCGGTACAGGTGAGGATTTTCGAAAACGGCAGCAACGAGACGCGTGCCACTGAAAGCGTCAACCTGCCCTAGTCGCAACCAGCAACCGAATTTCTGGGGATACGTCATGTTTCGCAAACAACCGAACAAGCCGCAGAGCCGCATCGACAGCCTGATCGGGGCTGGCACCAAGATTGAGGGCAACGTCAGTTTCACCGGTGGATTGCGCGTGGACGGCGGAATCATCGGCAATGTCACTGCAGTGGCCGCGCAGGCATCGACGCTGGTGGTGAGTGAGCAGGCCCGGATCGATGGCGAGATTCACGTTTCCCATCTGGTGGTCAACGGCACCATTAATGGTCCGGTGTATGCCACGGAATTCCTCGAATTGCAGGCCAAGTCACGCGTGATCGGTGATGTCCATTACAACACCCTGGAAATGCAGCTCGGTGCCATTGTCGAGGGGCGCCTCGTGCACCGTTCCAGCGAGGCCAAGCCGGTCGAACTGAAGATTGCGGCGAGCAAGCCGGCGGGCTAAAGCGCTTTGGGAACCATGTTCCCGGTTCCGGTTCCAATCTCTTGCGTTGTCGGTGGAATACCCCAATATTGCTTAAAGGCCCTTCATTTTGAAGGGGAATTCCGGTTGGCTAACGCATTGACCCCACCTTGCGCCGGCCGGATAATGGCGCCATACGCTCCCAGGAGATGGAAATGAATGCTGTTACAGACATGCCGGTGCCGCTGGTTTTTTCCGACAGCGCGGCGAACAAGGTCAAAGAACTGATTGACGAGGAAGGCAACACCGAACTCAAGCTGAGGGTGTTCGTCAGCGGCGGCGGTTGCTCCGGCTTTCAATACGGATTCACCTTTGATGAAACGCAAAATGAAGACGATACCGTGATGGAAAAGAATGGCGTGCAGTTGCTGATCGACGCCATGAGCTTCCAGTACCTGACCGGTGCGGAGATCGATTACACCGAAGGGCTTGAAGGCGCGCAGTTCGTGATCAAGAATCCGAATGCGACCAGCACCTGCGGCTGCGGCTCATCGTTCTCGGTCTAGGCGATCTCTTCACAGTCCCCGTTCTTCTCGGGGAGCTGAAGCAAAAACGGAGGCTGATGCCTCCGTTTTGTTTTTGTGTTTTCCCGGCAGCAGATCACGCTGTGTAGATGGCACCCAACACGCGGGGTCCTTTTGCACCGGTGACCGCAGGAAGATTCCCGGGTTGCCCATTCATGCCTGCACGTGCAAGCCAGGCGAACGCCACAGCCTCAACCCAGTCCGGATGAAGTCCCAGAGCGTCTGTTGTTGCGAGCGGCAGCCCTTTCAGGGCCGAGGCCAGGCGGGCCATCAGATCGGTATTGTGCGCGCCCCCACCGCAGACAAATACCTGCGTGCTTCCAGGGCACCAGCGTGCAATCGCATCCGCTATGGAGTGCGCAGTCAGGGCGGCGAGCGTGGCCTGCACGTCCTGCGGCCGATATTGCTCCAGTTTGTATGCTGCCAGCCATGCCATGTTGAAATGGTCGCGCCCCGTGCTCTTGGGCGGCGTTGCCGTGAAATAGGGGTCGGCCAGAAAGGCGTTGAGCAAGGCCTGAGTCACTGCACCTGAAGCCGCATACGCACCGCCGGCATCGTGCGCCGTACCCAGATGTTTTCCGGCCCAGGCATCCAGCAGCAGATTGCCCGGCCCGGTATCGAAACCCAGAACCGGCATGGTTGCGTCGGCCGGGAGCAGGGTGACGTTGGCAATGCCGCCTATATTGAGGATGACGCGGGTCTGCGTTGCATGACGAAACGCAGCAGCGTGGAATGCGGGTACCAGCGGGGCGCCCTGGCCGCCCGCGGCAATATCGCGGCTGCGGAAATCAGCCACCACGGCAATGCCGGTCCGTTCCGCCAGCAGCGCAGGATTGTTGAGTTGCAGGGTGTAGCCCTCGGCAGGAACATGCCGCACGGTTTGTCCGTGGCAGCCGATTGCCGCAACGGATGAGGGTTTCACGCCCGCATCCTGGAGCAGGGCCAGTGTGGTTTGCGCATAAATTTCCGCGAGACGGACGGAGGCGTGCGCAGACCGTTGCAACTCGGCGTGGCCGGGCACATGCAGGGTCAGCAATTCGGCGCGCAGTGTCTCGGGGAAGGGCGCGTAGCGCCTGGCTACGAGTGTTGGCGATGCTTCGGGATTGCCCTGCGGAAAATCAACCAGTGCGGCATCGACTCCGTCGAGGCTGGTGCCTGACATCAGGCCGATATAAAGGGATTTGACCAAGCGGGATCTGGCCCAAGCCGGATTCAGTCCGGCGATTAGCCGAGCCTGGAATCCGGCTGTTCGAAATTACTCAAGCAACGCGAGGTTGGTCTCACGCAGCAGGTCGAGTTGTCCGGCCAGACCGGCAGTCGCGGTCTTGAAGGCGCCAAGACGTCCCGGGCCGATTGGCTCGGCCGTCGGCAGTGCCAGCGTCAGCGGATTGCGGAATTCGTTGTGCACGCGGAATTCGTAGTGCAGGTGCGGGCCGGTGGCCCAGCCGGTCTGGCCGACATAACCGATGATCTCGCTTTGCCCGACGCGCATGCCTGGACGCAGGCCCTTGGCGAACGCGCTGAGATGCGCATACCAGGTCGTCATGCCGCCGCTGTGCTTGAGGACGATGACGTTGCCATAGCCGCCTTGTTTGCCGGCAAACTCCACAACGCCATCCCCGGTGGCGCGTACATGCGTGCCGGTGGGCGCGCCGTAGTCGACACCAGTGTGTTTGCGCCACTGCTGAAGGATGGGATGGAAGCGATTGGAAAAGCCGGAGGTGACACGCGAGAATTCCAGCGGCGAGCGCAGGAAGGCCTTGCGCAGGCTTTTGCCATCCGGCGTGTAGTACCCCCCCTTGCTTCCGGCATCCTGGAACCATACTGCGCGGAACACGCGTTGTTGATTGACGAACTCCGCAGCCAGCAGCCGCCCCGGGCGCACCGGGCGGCCCTGGTAGGACAGCATTTCGTAGACCACGGTGAAGTGATCGCCCTTGCGCAGGTCGCGGTGGAAGTCGACATCGCCGGAGAAGACGTCGGCGAGTTGCGTGGCAACACTGTCCGGGATTCCCGCGCTGTCCGTCGCGGAAAACAGCGAAGAGCGGATGTCGCCGGACTTCATTGCGGTGTCGGTCGAGAATGCTGCCGCACCCTCCTGCGTCTTGAAACTCTCGCCTTGGGGCTGGATGCTGACCAAACGGTCGTCGGCATTCAGGAACCACAGGCCCAGCAGATCGCCGTCCTCGGATGTTTTGGCCTGAACGGTCGTACCGGGGCGCAATGCACGCAGGGGTGCACTGACTTGGGGCAATGCCAGCAGGCGCCGGGTCTCGGTTTCGTCGACGCCGATCCGGTCGAGCAGGCTGGAAATCGTATCGCCGCGCTGGAAGCGGTCTTCATGCATGAATGCCGATTCTGCCTGTCCGCCAGGGATGCTCTCCACCTTGGGGCTGAGCAATTGCTCGATCGGGGTCGTTGTCAGCGGCAGTGGTGCATCAGGTACGGTACCGAACGCAGCAACCACGGCAAACAGTGAGGCGATCACAGCACCGCCGGTCAGTATGGCGATGCGCTGCCCCCGCCCGGTGGAGATTGATTGCGCTACAATCGGCATCAGCTTGTTTTGGTTCATGTTCTATCGCTGCAGGAAAGAGTACGGAGTGTAGCAAAAACGGGGCCCGAGCAACGAACCTGACAAAGATAAGCCGCAGCGACCGTTGAAGTTCCGAAATTCCCTCCCCCAACGCCCCTCAAAGACATGCCTGCTCTCCAAGACCTCCCAAGCCAGCTCAAAATCATCAAACGCGGTGCCGAAGAGCTGCTGGTTGAGGCCGAATTGGTCGAAAAGCTCAAATTGGGCCGGCCTTTGCGCATCAAACTGGGCATGGATCCCACCGCGCCGGACTTGCACCTCGGGCATACCGTCGTGATCAACAAATTGCGCCAATTCCAGGATCTGGGTCATCACGTTCAGTTCCTGATCGGCGATTTTACCGGCATGATCGGCGATCCTACCGGAAAGAACGCGACACGGCCGCCCCTGTCCCGGGAGCAGATTGCGGCCAATGCCAGCACCTACAAAGCCCAAGTTTTCAAGATTCTGGACCCGGAGCGCACCGAAATCCTGTTCAACTCGGAATGGTGCGACAAACTCGGGTCGGCCGGCATGATCCGCATCGCCTCGACCTATACGGTGGCGCGCATGCTGGAACGGGACGATTTTTCCAAGCGCTACCAGGGTAACCAACCCATTGCGATCCACGAGTTCCTCTACCCCCTGATGCAGGGTTATGACTCGGTGGCGATGAAATCCGATGTGGAACTGGGCGGCACAGATCAGAAATTCAACCTGCTGGTCGGGCGCGAGTTGCAGAAGCACCATGGGCAGCCGGCGCAGTGCATCCTGACCATGCCACTGCTCGAAGGGCTGGACGGCGTCAACAAGATGTCCAAGTCCATGGGCAATTACATCGGCATCACTGAAGCCCCGACGGACATGTTCGGCAAGCTGATGTCGGTGTCCGACGAGCTGATGTGGCGCTACCTCAACCTCCTGTCCTTCGAGTCGCTGGAGACCATCGCCGGCTGGAAGGCCGAAGTGCAGGCTGGCCGTAATCCGCGTGACATCAAGGTGCTGCTGGCAAAGGAAATCATCACGCGCTTTCATTCGCGTGCCGATGCCGATCGCGCCGAAGCCGATTTCGACGCGCGTTTTCGCCAGGGCGCGCTGCCCGAGGACATTCCCGACGTTGTCCTGCCCTCGGGGGGAAAACCCGTGCCGATCGCGCAGGTCCTGAAGGCCGCCGGTCTGAACGCCAGCACCTCAGAGGCGCTGCGCATGATCGAGCAGGGTGGCATCCGCATGGACGGCGAGCGCGTCAGCGACAAGGCCTTGCAACTGGCGCCCGGCACGACCGTGGTGCTGCAGGTCGGCAAGCGCAAGTTCGCGCGCGTCACTGTCACGCCAGGCTGAAGCGAGACCTTCATGACCGCCGTGCCTGCAGACGCGGCACCCGTCATCGATGTGCTGGCGGCGGGCAAGGCCTACCCGAACGGCACCCACGCGCTTGATCCGGTCACCCTGACGGTGCGCCAGCGTGAATTCGTGACCCTGCTTGGTCCCTCGGGCTGCGGCAAGAGCACGCTGCTCAAGATGATGGCCGGACTGCTGGCACCTTCCTGCGGCAGCGTGCGCACGGCGGCGGTGCGTTCAGGCTTTGTGTTCCAGGACGCGACACTGATGCCCTGGGCCACGGTGCGCGCAAATGTGCGGCTGCCGCTCGACCTCGCCGGCCACGAACGTATTGCAGCGGATCAGCGCGTTGACCAGGCGCTGGATGCCGTGGGGCTTCCCGGTACCGCAGGACAACGGCCGCGTGAACTCTCGGGCGGCATGCGCATGCGGGCGTCGCTGGCGCGTGCCCTGGTGAATGAGCCCGAACTGATGCTCATGGACGAGCCTTTCGGCGCGCTCGACGAAATCACCCGCAACCGGCTCGATGCCGACCTCATCCGGCTGTGGGAGGAACGCCACCTCACCGTGGTGTTCGTCACCCACAGCATTTACGAAGCGGCGTTCCTGTCGACACGCGTGCTGGTCATGTCAGCGCGTCCGGGCCGCATCGCCAGCGAGCTGGTGATCGACGAGCCGCAGCCGCGCAGCGAATCGTTTCGCGGCAGCACGCGCTTTGCCTACCACTGCCGGCAGTTGTCCGCGTTGCTGGCCGACGCGGAAGCGGCGGGGGCGGCATGAGCAACAGCGTGAAGGTTTCCGACATCGCCGCCCCGCTTGCGGTCGGCGTAGCGGTGCTGCTGCTGTGGCAGGTGCTGATCACAGTGCTGGACGTGCCGGTCTACCTGGTGCCGTCGCCGCTGCGCGTGGCCCAGGCGCTTGTCGAAGATCGCGAACTGCTTGCAGCGTCACTGTGGGTGACGCTGAAGGTCACGCTTGCCGCTTTTGCACTGGCGGTGCTGCTCGGCACCGCCGCTGCCTTCCTGTTCGTGCAAAGCCGCTGGATCGAGCGCGCGCTGTTTCCCTATGCCGTGCTGCTGCAGGTCACCCCGATCGTCGCAATTGCACCGCTCATCATCATCTGGGTGAAGGACATGCAGGCGGCGCTGGTACTGTGCGCCACGATTGTTGCGATCTTTCCGGTGATCTCCAACACTACGCTGGGCCTCAGAAGTGTCGACCCCGGCCTTGCAGACCTGTTCCGGCTGCACCACGCCACACGCTGGCAGACCCTTGTCCGCCTGCGCATTCCCGGCGCGCTGCCGTACTTTTTCGGCGGATTGCGCATTGCCTCGGGCCTGGCGCTGATCGGCGCGGTCGTTGCGGAGTTCGTTGCCGGGACCGGCTGCAATGGCGCCGGCCTTGCCTACCAGATCCTGATTGCCGGTTTCCAGCTCAACGTGCCGCGGCTGTTCGCGGCGCTGTTTCTCATTGCCGTCGCCGGCGTTGCGCTGTTTCTGGTCATGGCCGGGCTGTCGCGATTGGCGCTGCGTGGCTGGCACGAGAGCGAGCTGGGCGGGTAGAACAGCCGTGGCAGGATAAGCCTGATAACAATTATTGTGTTAAATCGCCAGTCTCAATCAGAAAAAATCGAGATTGATAATATCAAACGCTGATCTGGGTGCCCAGTTCGATGACCCGTCCCGGCGGCAGCTTGTAGTATTCGACCGAACTCGGGGTATTGCGCTGCATCCAGCGGAACAACTCCCGGCGCCAGGTGAACAGTCCCGGGCGCGATGCGCGCGCGATCGCGGTCTTGCCGAGGAAGAATGTCGTTTCATCCACCTCGATGTTCAGGCCGTGGCGTTTCAGCAGGCTGATGCCCAGCGGCACATCGGGATCCTCGCGAAAGCCGTAGTGCAGCGTCACGTGGTAAAGCTCTCCGCGCTTGAGCACCTGCACTTCGGTGCGCTCCATGTTCGGCACATAGGGCACATCGTCGGTGACCAGCGACAGGAACACCATGCGTTCGTGGATGACCTTGTTGTGCTTCAGGTTGTGCAGCAGCGTGGTCGGCACGCTGTCCAGGTTGCTGCTCAGGTACACCGCCGTGCCTGAAACGCGCGTGATGGAGTCGCCGGTCAGCGACTCCAGGAAGCCGGCCATGGGCACGCTGTAGGCGGCTTCCCGCGCGGCGATGATGCCGCGCGCGCTCTTCCAGGTGGTGAGCAGGGTGAAGAGTACTGCGCCGCAGGTCAGCGGGAACCAGCCGCCGTCCAGAATCTTCGTGGCATTCGAGGCGACGAACAGCAGTTCCACGAGCCCGATTGAGGCGAGCACCGCGGCCAGCACGATCTTGGCGCGGTTTTCGAGCTGCATTACCACGACGATAATGAGCGCGGTTACGAGCACCATGGTGAGGGATACGGCGATACCGTAGGCGGAGGCCAGTGCGCTGGAACTGCGGAAAGCCAGCACCAGTGCAACCACCAGGATCATGAGCAGCCAGTTGACCCGGCCGATGTAGATCTGGCCGCGCTCGACATCGGAGGTGACCTCTACCGGGATGCGCGGCAGGTAACCCAGGCGTGACGCCTGCTGCGTCACGGAGAACGCCCCGGAAATCGTGGCCTGCGAAGCGATCACGGTGGCCGCCGTGGCCAGCACGACCAGCGGCAGCACCCACTCCGGCGGTGCCAGCAGGTAGAAGGGGTTCTTCACCGCTGCAGCATCCTGCAGCACCAGTGCGCCCTGGCCGAAGTAATTCAGCATCAGGCAGGGAAACACCAGGCCAAACCATGCCAGGCGTATCGGGTTGGGGCCGAAGTGCCCCATGTCCGCATACAGCGCTTCGGCACCGGTTACCGAAAGGAACACCGCGCCGAGCGTCAGGAAAGCCATGCCTGGATGGTTGGCGGCAAAACCCAAGGCATGCGCCGGATTGAGTGCGCCGAGCACTTCAGGGGCGGACATGATGCTGCGCACACCGAGGACGGCCAGCACGAGGAACCAGAGAACGGTAATCGGCCCGAACAGCTTGCCGACGCTGCCGGTGCCGCGGCTCTGGATTGCGAACAGGCCGATGATGATGGCGATTGTCAGCGGCACCACCCAGTGTTCAAGGCGCGGTGCGGCGACGCTCAAACCTTCCACGGCGGAGAGCACGGAAATGGCCGGCGTAATGACTGCGTCGCCATAGAACAGCGAGGCGCCGGCCACGGCCAGCAGCGAGGCGATTGCCGTCAGGCGCGGCTTGTCACGCAGGCTGCGCGAGGCAAACGCGAGCAGTGCGAGGATGCCGCCCTCACCGCGGTTGTCGAAGCGCAGGACGATGCTCACGTACTTCATTGACACGATCAGGGTGACCGTCCAGAACATCATGGACAGTACCGCCAGCACATTGGCCGTCGTCAGGGGCAGGTCATGCGCCCCGCCAAAGGCCTCCTTGAAGGCATACAGCGGGCTTGTCCCGATGTCGCCGAAGACGACGCCGAGGGCACCGAGTGTCAGCGCTGCGAGGGAGGATTTGTGATGGTTATTTTCGGCTTCAGCCATGGGAGGCGGCCGTTATGAGCAGGGACATTTTGCGGCGCAACATTACGCCTGTTGGGGGCAGATTGCAATGCTTCCCAAACCCGGGGTTATTTGCATATGGCCATATACAAAGGCTTATTCATTTGTTCTGGTTCCAAGCACGCGCCGGTAAGGTTCGCTCCGTTTCGTCAAAAACTTTGGGAGTGAATCATGCAACGCAGGCATTTTCTCTTTTCGGCACTGAGCGTCGCGCTCTTTGCAGGTGCCCTGGGCACCGCTGCCATATCCGCGGCCCAGGCTGCCGAGGTCAAGCTGCTCAACGTGTCGTATGACCCTACGCGCGAGCTGTATCAGGAATACAACGCCGCCTTTGCCAAATACTGGAAGGCGAAAAGCGGCGACGACGTCAGCATCAGCCAGTCCCATGGCGGTTCGGGCGGGCAGGCGCGCAAGGTGATCGACGGGCTTGATGCTGACGTCGTCACCCTGGCGCTGGCCTACGACATCGACGCCATTGCCGGGAAGGGCTTGCTGTCCCCCGACTGGCAGAACCGCCTTCAGCACAGCAGCTCGCCTTATACGTCCACGTACATCTTCCTTGTGAGGAAGGGCAACCCCAAGGGCATCAAGGACTGGGGTGATCTGGTGAAGCCCGGTGTCGGTGTCATCACCGCGAATCCCAAGACCTCCGGTGGCGCACGCTGGGGCTATCTGGCGGCCTGGGGCTATGAGCTGAATCGCACCAAGGGTGATCAGGCCAAGGCCAGGGATTTTGTCACGCGCCTTTACAAGAACGTACCGGTGCTGGATGAGGGCGCGCGCGGGGCGACCGTGACCTTTGCCCAGCGCGGGCTGGGGGACGTGCTGCTGGCCTGGGAAAACGAAGCGCATCTGGCGCTGAAGGAGTTTGGTGCGGACAAGTTTGACATCGTCTATCCGCCAAGCAGCATCCTGGCCGAACCGCCGGTGGCTGTCGTGGACAAGGTTGTCGACAAGCACGGCACCCGCAAGGTGGCTGAAGAGTACCTGAAATACCTCTACACCCCGGAGGGCCAGGAAATCGCGGCGCGCAATTATTACCGCCCGACTGATCAGAAGATTGTGGCGAAGTACGCGAAGAATTTTCCCAAGATCAATCTCTTCACGATTGCCCTCTTTGGCGGCTGGCAGAAAGCCCAGAAGGACCATTTTTCAGATGGCGGCCAGTTCGACCAGCTCTACACCCCCGGAAAATAACCGGGACGGAATGCAGTGCCCGGCGATCTGATTTCAGGCTACATCGCGCGGCTTCCGGAAGGTCCGGAGGCTGCGCGACCGCTTTACCGGGCCGGACCGGGCCGCGTGGCGGGACAGTTCTACGCCTGCCATCTATCCAGCGTATTTCAGCCCGTGGTTGCCCGAAACGGCGAATTGATCGGACATGCTGCATACGTACGTTGCCGCAACGGCGAAGACCTGTCGCCCTGGAACCTGTTTTCCCAGGCAGCTGATGATGAGGAACTGGTGCAGCTAGACCGTCTGGCGCGCACCGTGCACACCATCAATTACTTCAATGCCGTTGGCGAAGCGCAGCACCTGTTCCTGCCGGTTGATGGCCGCCTCCTGCGTGCCGTGCCGGCCGAACATGGCAAGACCTTCGAGCGTGTGCTGGCCAGCCTGGGGCTGACACCGCGGCGGGTGGTGATCGTCCTGCCGGAGTGGGGCGCCCTGCCGCCGGGCCTGCTGGCGCAGGCTGCAGCCAATTACCGCCTGCGCGGTTACCGGGTCGCGATCCGTCATCGCTTTGCCGATGGCAGCGCCCCCGAGCGGGATTCGGCTTGGCAGGAGATGCTGCGTTATCTGCGGCCCGACATCGTCAAGCTGCGCTTTGCTTCGGCGGCGCTTCTGTGTGCGCAGATCGCGGTGGTGCATGCTGTCGGCGGGACGGTGCTGGTGACACATCTTGAGACGGTTGAAGATGTTTCTGCGGCGGGTGAGGCCGGCACTGACTGGCGCCAGGGCTTCGCGCTGGGTTATCCGGCCGGATTGGATGTGAGTCCGCTTGCGGCCGTGGCCTGATCAGGCCGGTCGGGGGCAATGAAGAAGCGCCGGTCCATTTCCTGCAGTCCCAGCGTCTGCAGCACCTCGTTCAGTCGACGCGCCGGGCGCTCACGCGGCAGGTTTTTCTGCGTGGCGATGATCAGCTCGTTCTTCATCGAGTGTTCCCAGCCGACCAGCTCGGTCACATTCACCTGGTAACCGTGCGCCTCGAGCTGCAGGCCGCGCAGCACGTTTGTCACCTGGCTGCCGAATTCACGCGTATGCAACGGGTGGCGCCAGATCTCGGTGAGCGGATTGCCCAGTGACTGTCCCTTGTTCCTGCGCAGCACAGTGGCGACCTCGGCCTGGCAGCAGGGCGCCAGCACGATGAAACGTGCGTTGCGCTCCAGTGCGAAACGGATGGCATCGTCGGTGGCGGTGTCGCAGGCATGCAACGCGGTCACGATGTCGATGCGTGCCGGCAGCGCCGGGGCGCTGATCGATTGCGCCACCGACAGGTTGAGGAAGGACATGCCGGGAAAGCCGAGACGTTTGGCCAGTTCGCGCGACTTCTCCACCAGTTCGTCGCGTGCCTCGACGCCGTAGATGTGCGCGCCGCTGTCACCGAATGCCTTGAAGCAGAGGTCGTAGAGGATGAAACCGAGATAGGACTTGCCGGCGCCATGGTCAACGAGCTGGACATCCGGATGTTCACTGCGCACTTCGTCGAGCAGCGGCTCGATGAACTGGCACAGGTGGTACACCTGCTTCAGCTTGCGACGGCTGTCCTGGTTCAGCTTCCCGTCGCGGGTCAGGATGTGCAGTTCCTTGAGCAGCTCGACGGACTGGCCCGGCCTGATTTCAGGGATGTCGATGGGCTTTGCTTTCATGCGCCGAGCTTGGCGGCGAGGTCGAGGAAGTCCGTGGCAAGCACGTCGAAATCCAGGTTCAGTTCGGACATCGGCTTCTTCTGCTTCTCCGGGCCGAACTCCAGCGCGCGGTGCACATAGCCGGTGCGGAGTCCCGCCTTGCGCGCGCCGTCGAGGTCGTTGGGATGGGCGGCCACCAGCATCACCTGGTCGAATGGCAGGCCCAGCATCGTCGCCGCACCCTGATAGACCTTGATGTCCGGTTTGTAGGCTTTGAAGATTTCTCCGGAAAGCACGCAGTCCCACGGCAGGCCGGCGTTCTTCGCCATGTTGACGAGCAGCGCGACGTTGCCATTGGAGAGCGTGGAGATCACGTAGCGGCCACGCAGACGGTTCAGTCCGCCCACGGTATCGGGCCAGGGCGACAGGCGGTGCCAGGCGCGGTTGAGGTGGTTGATCTCCGCTTCCGACAGGCCCTTGATCGCGAACTTCACGAGCAGCTCGTCGAGGATCATGCGGTGCAGGGTGTCGATGTTCGTCCAGCCCAGCGCGCCGCTGCCGACGCGATCCATGGCCGGGCGATATCCCGCGCGCCAGGCATCGGCGAAGGCCGGCCAGTCAACCTTGAGGCCTTTGGATGCCGACAGCAGTTCGCCTTCGCGGATGATGGAACTGCGCCAGTCAACGACGGTGCCAAAGACGTCAAAGACGAGGGCGCGTACCTTGCCGCTGTCGAAGTTGCGGTCGGTGTTCATGCGCATGTCCTTTCGTGGGCCGGCCGATGTGCCGATGGAGTGCGGGGCGGTATTGCCATCGCCCATTTTACGAGATCGAGATCGGCGAAGAGTCTGGTATGGGCCTCGGGTGCCCGGCTGCCGATCCTGCGCGAGTGCGCGGACCGGTGCCGGGTTTTAAAGCGGTCTGAGGCGGCTGACCCGGTTACAGGCCTTCGACCTTGATGTTGCCTTCCTTCACAACCTTCGTCCATTTCGCAATGTCGGCCAGCATGAAGGCGCGCATGGCCTCGGGCGTGCTGCCCACCGGCTCTGAGCCGTCCTCGGCAATGCGTTTCTGCACGTCGGGTGCATGCAACGCGGTGATGAGATCGTCGTGGATGCGCTTGACGATCGCCGGTTGCATCTTGGCCGGTCCGATGATGCCGTACCAGCCGACAACGTCGAAGCCAGGAACGGCTTCGGACACCGCCGGAACGTCGGGCAGGGCCACGAGTCGCTTGGGGCTGGTCACGGCCAGCATGCGCAGCTTGCCACTGCGTGCCAGCACCAGTCCGGATTGCAGGCCGGTGAAGTTGTAGTCGTAGCGTCCGCCCATGAGGTCGATCAATGCCGGGCCAGTGCCCTTGTAAGGGATGTGCTCGCCCTTCACGCCGGCCATGATCTTGTAGAGCTCGCCGGACATGTGTCCGCCACTGCCCACGCCGGCGGAGCCGAAGCTGGAATCCTTTGTTTTCGTCCATGCCACGAATTCCTGGAGTGTTTTTGGTGGTGCGGAATTATTCACGACCAGCAGCAGCGGCGCGGAGGTGAGCTGGGTGATCGGCGTGAAGCTGTTGACCGGATCGTAGGACATGGGCACGCCCAGCGCCTTGTTCCAGGTGTGCTGGTGATAGGCGAGCAGCAGCGTGTAACCGTCGGGCGGCGAGTTCGCGACGACTTCGCCGCCGAGCACGCCGGTGGCGCTGGCGCGGTTTTCCACGATCACCTGTTGTGTCTTGTACATCTCGGTGAGCTTGTTGGCCATGATGCGGGACAGCAGATCGGTCGTGCCGCCGGCTGCCGACGGGGTGATGATCTTCACCGGCCGGGTCGGATATTCCTGCGCATTGGCCTGCAGTGGCGGGATGAATGCGGGCAAGACGGCGGCAGCAACTAAAGCGCGAAACATGATTTTGTTCATGGCAAGGCCTCCTGATGCAGCATGTTGATGCAACGTGACAATCAAGCCGGGCTTCCCGCTGTTCTTGTTCTGGTGCGGCTCGCGGTGGGGCGCCGGCATCCTTTGGCGGCTAGATGTTAGACCAGTTTGCAGCTTGCGGTGATTTTTGCCGCCTGGGGGCACCGGCGCAAGGCCGGAGGCATGGGGGCTCCAGGAGGGAAGCCCCATAATCATTGATCACAATTATATGAATTTATCTCTTTAATAATAAACAATTACATTGTTTTGATAATAATTGAATGCGTCAGGCTCGAATGAAGGCGGCCACTGCAGGGTCGGCGCGCAAGGTTTTCAGGTCGGCTTCGCCGGGCAGTTGCGGCTTGTCGCGCACGGCGTTGACCACGCACAGGAAGCCCATGGGTGCCGTGTCGCCCGCGCGGAACTGGTGCCAGGTGAGGGCGGGAATGTTGATGAGGTCATGCTCCCGGACGTCCAACACCCGGTCACCGACCAGGCAGCGGCCGCTGCCGCGCAGGATCATCACCGCATGCATGTGCTGGTGGCGTTCCAGGGTGGAGTAGCCGCCGGCCTGCATCTCGAAATAGCGCACCTGCGCGGCGAGCTGCGGGTCGTCGAACAGCACCTGCCGGGTGATGTCCCGGAACGGCGCGCTGCCTTCCTGCTTGTATTGCATGACGTCCACTTTGTCCCAGCGGCAGTGCTCCCGCTCCGCACGCAGCGCGGGCGTGGGAGCAGAGCGTTGGTCCTTGTTTGATTCGTCCATGGTGGCCTCAGGCTGCGCGACTGGCAACTTTGGCGGCGAACTCGCGTCCGCGCTCAAGCAGCTGATCCCCGGCAATCAACAGATCACCTCCGATCAGCAGCATGGTGTCGGTACCGTAGAAATCCACGAGTTCATCGACGCGATCCAGTTTCATGCCGCCGGCAGGCACCGGCATGGCCGGCCTGAACGGTCCGAAAGGAGCGCGTGCCGCTTCGGCGATCGCCAGGCAGCGCTCGCGGGAATAGGCGAAGCGTCCGCCGTAGCCGGTGAAGATCAGTGCGTCGGCGCCCAGCATGCGGAAGATCTTTCCGAACAGCAGTTCCGGCGCAATGCGTGCCGCGCCGCCCATGGCGGGATGGGCGAGCACCGCAGCATCGAGGTGGTCCGCGACCAGTTCCTGGAATGCCGGGAGGCCGATCACCATGGGCGAAATCAGCACCGCCTGCACGCCTTCCTCGCGCACCAGGCGCGCCTGCACAAACAATTCCGAAGGTGTCCCCGAGAGCGTGGGGGCATACAAGGTGTTCAAGCCGGATTCGCGGTTGGCCTTCAGGACTGCCGCCTGGCAGGCGCGCACGCGTTCCTCGAACGGCGCATAGGCCTGGTTCGCGATGCCGTGGTCGTCCTTGATGAGGTGCAGGCCCGATAGCGCGAAGGTGCGCGATAGTGCCGCCAGTTCGGCTACCGACAGGCCCTGAGGTTTGAGTGCGGTGCAGGTGATGGGGCCCGATGCGACCCCGGTGAGCGCACGCAGGCCGGCAATGCCGTGGCGCGGGCCGTGATACCTGGCAAGCACCTCATCCGGAAAAACCACATCCAGCAATTCGACATCCTCATGCAGCGAGGTGTTGCCGAACAGCATGTTGATCATCTGGGCGATGCCGGGCGTCGTGGTCTGTGCCGCCAGGCCGATCGTGATGCGGAACGCGTCGGCGCCGGCCGGGGCGATGGATTCGACGCGGCCCACGATGTTGTCCAGGATGGTGGCATCGCGGATGCCTGCGAGTGGCATTTCCACGCTTTGCTCCACGCGGATGGCGTTGGCGCGGGCCTCGGCCTCGCCGGGCTTGCAACGGACGAGGTAGGTGGCCAGAATGCGTTGGGTTTGACCGGGCATGGCCCAATTGTAGTACGCGGGTCTTGCGCAGACGGCGCAGTCAGATGGGCGGCCAGACCTCCATAACCTGCAGCCATAAGGACATCACCCGAAGTTCGTTCGGTATCCGTCGCTGCAGGATCACAATCAACGACTGTCTTCACCATTTCCAAGGAGGCCCGACATGGCATTGCGACTGGGCGACACCGCCCCCGATTTCGAGCAGGATTCCAGCCTCGGCCGGATCAAGTTCCACGAATTCCTCGGCACGAGTTGGGGTGTGCTGTTTTCGCATCCGGCCGATTTCACGCCGGTTTGCACCACCGAACTGGGTTATACGGCGAAGCTTGCCGACGCGTTCAAGAAGCGCAACGTCAAGGTGCTGGCGCTGTCCGTCGATCCGGCCGATTCCCACAAGAAGTGGATCAGCGACATCAACGAGACGCAGCACACCACGGTGAATTTCCCCATCATTGCCGATGCCGACCGCAAGGTGTCGGAGCTCTACGACATGATCCATCCGAACGCCAGCCTGACGGCGACAGTGCGCTCGGTGTTCATCATTGACCCGAACAAGAAAGTGCGGCTCACGATCACCTATCCAGCCTCCACCGGCCGCAACTTCGACGAAATCCTGCGCGTCATCGATTCCCTGCAGCTCACCGACAACTATAGTGTGGCCACGCCGGTGAACTGGAAGGACGGCGAGGACGTGATCATCGTGCCCTCGCTGCAGGACCCGGAGGTGATCAGGCAGAAATTTCCCAAGGGCTTCAAGGCGATCAAGCCCTATCTGCGCATTACGCCGCAGCCCAACAAATAGCCTCTTCGCAGACCCGGCGGCCATGCCTGCACTGCAGGCATGGCCGTTTTGCTTATACGAACTGGTTATTTAAAACTTGTCATAAGTTCTTTTGGGTTATGAGCTTTGGCGATTAGACTGTGCCTCCCTGCGCAGGCTGCGCATAGAAAATACAGGTTTAAAATCATGGCCTTGAAGACATTCAAACATCTTGCACTGGCAGGCGCGCTGACATTGGCCGGCGTGCTGCCACTGGCCGCACAGGCCCAGACCACGCTGCTCAACGTGTCCTACGATGTGGCGCGCGAGTACTACAAGGACTACAACCCGGTGTTCGCCGCCTACTGGAAGAAGAAGACCGGCGAGACCGTGACGATCAACCAGTCGCATAACGGGTCCAGCGCCCAGGCGCGCGCCGTGGCCGACGGACTTGAAGCCGATGTGGTCACCATGAACCAGGCCACCGACGTCGATTTCCTGGCCGAAAAAGGCATCGTGGCCAAGGACTGGGTCAAGCGCTTCCCGAATGCCGCGTCGCCGAACTACTCCACCATGATTTTCCTGGTGAGGAAGGGCAACCCCAAGGGCATCAAGGACTGGAATGACCTGGTGAAGCCGGGCGTGCAGGTGATCATCCCCAATCCCAAGACCGCCGGCAACGGCCGTTACACCTATCTCGCTGCGTGGGGCTATGCCCTGAAGAAGAACCAGGGCAGCGAAGTCCAGGCGCGTGAATTCGCCAAGGCGCTGTTCAAGAACGTGCCGGTGCTCGATTCGGGCGGCCGCGGCGCCACCACCACCTTTGCCCAGCGCAACATCGGCGATGCACTCGTGACCTTCGAGAACGAGGTCTACCTGATCCAGAAGGAACTGGGTGCCGACAAGGTTGAAATCGTCTATCCGTCCATGAGCATCCGTGCCGACAATCCGGTCGCGGTCGTGGAACGCACGGTCGAGAAGAAGAAGTCGCGCAAGCAGGCCCAGGCCTATCTTGAATACCTGTGGTCGCCGGAAGCGCAGGACATTGCCGGCCGCTATTACTACCGTCCGGTTGTGGCTGCGGTGGCGAAGAAATATGCCGCGCAGTTCAAGCCCATCCAGATGTTCACCGTTGAAGAAGTCTTCGGCAACTGGGACAAGGCCAACAAGGCGCATTTTGTCGACGGCGGCAGCTTCGACCAGATTTATCAGAAGTGACCTTCAACGGGCGGAAGCCCGTTGAAGGTCATCCCCGCGAAGGCGGGGATCCAGCTTTGGGTTGTGTCCCCACAAGCCCCTGGATTCCCGCCTCCGCGGGAATGACGCTATTTAAGTAAAGCATTCTTAAAGTGACCCCCCGTCCCGCCAAGCGCCACAACGTACTGCCCGGCTTCGGCCTGTCATTGGGCTATACGCTGTTCTATCTCTGCCTGATCGTGCTGATTCCGCTATCGGCGGCGTTCATCCGCACTTCCTCGCTGACCTGGGAGCAGTTCTGGGGCATTGTCACCACGCCGCGCGTTGTTGCCTCCTACCAGCTTACTTTCGGCGCGTCGCTGATCGGTGCCACGATCAATGCAGTATTCGGCCTCATCGTGGCCTGGGTGCTGGTGCGCTACAGCTTTCCCGGCAAGCGCATCCTCGATGCGCTGGTCGATCTGCCGTTTGCGCTGCCCACCGCCGTGGCCGGCATTGCGCTTACCGGCCTGTATGCGCAGAACGGCTGGATCGGTTCGCTGCTTGCACCCTACGGCATCAAGGTGGCGTTCACGCAACTCGGCGTCATCGTCGCGCTGACCTTCATTGGCCTTCCTTTCGTGGTGCGCACCGTGCAGCCGGTGATCGAGGACCTGGAACGCGAACTCGAGGAGGCTGCTGCCAGCCTGGGCGCATCGCGCTGGCAGACCTTCGTGAACGTCATCCTGCCGGTGATACTGCCTGCCCTTCTGACCGGATTTGCGCTGGCGCTGGCACGCGCCATTGGCGAGTACGGCTCGGTGGTGTTCATTGCCGGCAACATCCCCATGAAGACTGAAATCACGCCACTGCTCATCATCACCAAGCTCGAGCAATATGATTTTGTCGGTGCCACGGCGCTGGCCGTGGTGATGCTGGTCATTTCCTTCTGCATGCTGCTGGTGGTCAACCTCCTGCAATGGTGGGCGAATCGCCGCGCGGGAAGGGAGAGCTGACATGGCCGGTGCTGCCACATCCCTCGCCGCCTCTACGTCCGCTGTCGCCGTGCCTGGACGGGCGCGCAAGACGGCCGCCACCGACGAGCATCCGGCCATCAAGTGGCTGCTGATCGGGCTGTCGGTCACCTTCATGGTGCTGTTCCTGATCATTCCGCTGGTCGCGGTGTTCTGCGAGGCGTTCCGCAAGGGAACTGATGTCTATTTCGCCGCGCTGGTCGAGCCCGATGCCGTATCCGCCATCAAGCTCACGCTCATCACCGCGGCCATTGCCGTGCCGCTCAACCTGGTGTTCGGCGTGGCGGCCGCGTGGGCCATTGCGAAGTTCGATTTCCGCGGCAAGAGCGTGCTGATCACGCTGATCGACCTGCCGTTCTCGGTGTCGCCTGTCGTGGCCGGCCTGATCTATGTGCTGGTGTTCGGCCTGCAGGGGTGGCTCGGCCCGTGGCTGCAGGCGCACGACCTGAAGGTGGTGTTTGCCGTGCCGGGCATCATCCTCGCCACGATTTTCGTGACCTTTCCGTTTGTCGCGCGTGAACTCATTCCGCTGATGGCGGCCCAGGGTAACGAGGAAGAAGAAGCAGCACTCGTTCTGGGCGCCTCCGGCTGGCAGACCTTCTGGCATGTCACGCTGCCGAACATCAAGTGGGGCCTGCTGTATGGCGTCATCCTCTGCAATGCGCGCGCCATGGGCGAGTTCGGCGCCGTGTCGGTGGTGTCCGGGCATGTGCGTGGGCAGACCAACACCATGCCGCTGCATGTGGAGATTTTGTACAACGAATACCAGTTTGCCGCGGCCTTTGCCGTGGCCTCATTGCTGGCGCTGCTGGCGCTGGTGACGCTGGGCCTGAAGAGTTTCATCGAATGGAAGACGCGGCGCGAGCACGAAGTGCTGCCGCTGGAAGCACCCAGGGAAGCGTAAGGAAGCATGAAAAGGAACACACCATGAGCATCGAGGTTCGCAACATCGGCAAGCGCTTCGGCAACTTTGTCGCGCTGGACAATGTGTCGCTCGATTTTCCCACCGGCGAACTGGTGGCGCTGCTGGGCCCCTCCGGGTGCGGCAAGACCACGCTGCTGCGCATCATTGCCGGACTTGAGGTGCCCGATAACGGCGAAGTGCTGTTCCATGGCGAAAATGCCACTGAACGCCAGGTGCAGGAGCGCAATGTCGGCTTCGTGTTCCAGCATTACGCGTTGTTCCGCCACATGACGGTGTTCGACAACATCGCCTTCGGCCTGCGCATGAAGCCGCGCAAGGAGCGCCCGTCGAAGGAAGAGATTCGCGACAAGGTGATGTCGCTGCTGAAGCTGGTGCAGCTCGACTGGCTGGCTGACCGCTATCCGTCGCAGCTCTCCGGCGGGCAACGCCAGCGGATTGCGCTGGCGCGCGCACTGGCCGTCGAGCCCAAGGTGCTGTTGCTCGATGAGCCCTTTGGCGCGCTGGATGCCAAGGTGCGAAAGGAACTGCGCCGCTGGCTGCGCCGCCTGCACGATGAAATCCACGTCACCAGCATTTTCGTGACCCACGACCAGGAAGAAGCGCTGGAAGTTGCCGACCGCGTGGTGTTGATGAACCACGGCCGCGTCGAGCAGCTCGGCACGCCGGAGCAGGTGTACGAAACACCGGCCAGCCCGTTCGTGTTCGGCTTCCTCGGCAACGTCAACCTGTTCCATGGCCGCGTCCACGAAGGGGTCATGGAGGTGGGCGACGTTTCGCTGGATGCGCCCGACCAGGCCGGTGCCCAGGATTCGCCCGCCGTCGGCTATGCCCGACCGCACGAATTCGACATTGACCGCTTCTCACCGGGCCAGACCGGCATCCGGGTCCAGTTGATCCGGGCACTGGCCGTCGGGCCGGTTGCAAGATTGGAGCTGGAGCGCGAAGATAACGGTGAAATGATCGAGGTCGAGATTCCGACCGACCTTTATCGCAAGCTCAAACTCCATGAAGGCGAAACGCTGGTGGTCAAGCCGAAAAGAATGCAGGTGTTCCTGAAGCCCGAATCTGCGACCGCGCAACCCGTGTCGGGAGCGCCGGCGGGGACCACGCCAGCGTGAGCAAGCCCGGCATTCCAGAACCGGTATGGCGTTCGCCAGATGGCGAGATCGTCGCCTGCGTCGAGAAATTGAAGGTCCTTCGCGAGAACCTCGAGGAAATCCGCAGCATCTCCCAGGACGCCTTCGAGGATGCGCTGCTCATGGGCTGCGACGAGAAGCAGGTCCGCGACGTGCTGAAGCAGCTAATCGACCAACTCGACAATCCCTATCCCGGCAAGACCTGATTCCAGCCTGATTTTCGATATCGAGTGATGGCGCGTTGTTCTAGGGTGTTGCGTCGTCAGCGATTTCGGTGCGGTTGCGCCCGGCCGACCGTGCCTTGTACAGGGCGACATGGGCGGCGGCGGCGAGTGCGGCTGGCGTAGCGCGACCGGCCTGCAGCCGCGCCATGCCGATGCTGACCGTGGCCTGAATGGGCGTGCGGCCCACAATGCAGGTGCCGGTTTCAATGCGTTTGTGAATCTCATGGGCAATCAGCCGCGCTTCAGTCAGGGAGGCCCGGGGCGCGATCAGGATGAAGTGATCGGTGCCATGGCGTTCCAGCCCCTCGTTGTTCTGCAATGCGCCGCGGATGGTGTTTTCGGTCCAGGCGAGCAGCGCGTCCGCGGCGGCGTGGCCATGCTGCCTGCGCACCGTCCGGTGATTGTCCAGGTCGATTAGTGCCACCCACAGCGGCGAGGTTCCGGCCGCGGCGATTTCGCGCGCGCACTGCTCAGCATAGGCGGCTCGTCCCGCTTCAATGGCTTCGTGGTTGCGGTGCGCATGCTCGCGGGATTCCGCGCGCATGGCCTGCAATTCCATCCAGATCGCAAAGCACACGATCAATACGATCAGGACGGGGCGCACGTCCAGCAGGGTCGTGACCTGCGGGCCTGCCTGCCACAGGTCCTTGGCCTGTTCGCCGTAGGTCAGGGTGGCGAGGACGGTGATGATCAGGATGGAAACGACCAGCCACCACAGTCCGGCCAGCACATTGGCGGGTACCGATCCGCCCATGCGGCGCGAATGGCCTGACAGCAGCCAGGCCGTCCTGCCGACCAGAAACGCGGTGGTGCTGGCGACCAGGATGAGCCTCGCCTCGAAGTTCGGATCGATATAGGTGAACCAGAGCGCGACCCCGAAGGTCAGGGCAATCACCAAATATCCGGTGATGTCGATGCGCCCTGCCTGCCCATCGCGCAATCGCCGCACGCCGGTATGCAGCGAGACCAGTGCGGTCTGCAGGAAGGCATGCGCCAGGACGATGGACACAAAGTCCGGCGCCAGATGGCGCGAACCATAGGCGGCATCGGCGGCGGCCAGCAACAGGAAGCCGATGCCCCAGTACGTGAACAGACGGGTACGCGGTTGTCGCCGGGCCATGGCGAGAAACAGGATGCCGGAGAACAACGCAAAAACGGAAGATACAAAAAACTGCTGCGAGATGCTCAATGCCATGGGGCGCTTCGAATTCCAGATGCGCAAACCTTGCCTTGCCGGAGAACCCCGCAGGTCTCAGAAGGTTTACGCTCCTATTTTAAGCAATCTGCAAGGGCGGCGGCAGGAATATGCAAATTGAAACAAGTTCGTTGTCCCGCATGTGGCCTGAGCCGATACTGTGATTGCGGTTTGCGATTCCGCTGCGGATCGCCCGCCAAACAGTGTTGTCACCCTTCCTCCTCCTTTGGGTGGCTTCTTGGGCCGGACCCCTCGCGGGATCCGGTTTTTCTTTCCGGAGTTCATTTGTCCCGCTTGCCTATCGGTTTGACGGGTTGGCGGTGCACTGGCCTGGAAAATTCAGGGTCGCATATCAGTACGCGAGGGGCGCTGTCCCGGGATGAGATAATCCGGGAAAGACATCACGATGAACGCCCCCGAATCCCACAGGCAAAAGGCCGGCGACGCTGATCTTCCCCAGGAGGTCTCGCGCAAGCATTTCTTCCAGATATTCACGACAGTGATGCTGCCGATCTTCATCGGCGCCATCGACCAGACGCTGCTCGCCACCGCCACCACGACCATTGCTGCGGACTTCGGCAAGCTGTCCGAAACTTCCTGGCTGATCACCGCCTACATGCTCACCAGCGCGGTGACGGTGCCGGTCTACGGCCGCCTCGGGGATCGCTACGGCCGGCGCGAAATCATGCTGGCTGCACTCGGCTTCTTCGCTGCTGGTGCGGTAGTCTGCTGCCTTGCGCCGACCCTGGGCTGGTTGATCACGGGGCGCGCCATCCAGGGCATCGGCGGCGGCGGGCTGATCTCGCTGTCGATGGCGCTGATCGCCGATCTGGTGCCGCCGCGCCAGCGCGCCGGATTCCAGGGCTATTTCTCGGCGATGTTCACCACGGCCAATGTGCTGGGGCCCATCATCGGCGGCATGGTGGTTTCACATTTCAACTGGCGCTGGCTGTTCGTGGGCTATGCACCGCTGCTGGGCTTTGCGTTCTGGCGCATTGCGAAACTGCCCGGCGTCGAGCGCAACCTGCGCGCGCCTGGCGTGCGCGACCTGTCCGGGCTTGCGCTGTTTGCGGTGGGCATGTGCACGCTGCTGTTTGCCTTCTCCTCGGCCGGCCAGCGCTTTCCGTGGCTGTCATGGCCGATGGCCGCGCTGCTCGGCACTGGCATCCTGTCGTGGTTTTTCATGTTCATGCATGCGCGCACGCATCCGGCGCCGTTTTTTCCGGTGGAGCTGCTGCGCATTCCCGGCCTGCGCGGGCCGGTGGCCACGGTGATGCTCAGCGCCTTTTGCGTGACGTCGCTGATTTTCTACCTGCCGATCTACGTGCAACTGGCCATGGGCGCGAGCGTCAGTCAGTCCGGCGTGCTGCTCGCGCCGTTGATGATGGGGGTGGCGACCGGCGGCTTCACCTCCGGCCGTCTCATGGCGAGCACCGGCCGGCCGCAGCCCATTCCGGTGGTGGGCCTGTGCTGGGCCGCGGCAGGGATGCTGGTGCTGGCGCTGGTGCCGCCTTCGCCGGGCGTCATCGCACCGCTGGCCTTCTGCATCGGCCTGGGATTCGGTCCGTCGATGCCAGTGGCGCAGTTGATGGCGCAGGTCGCAGCGGGACGCGACCATATCGGCGCTGCGGTTTCGATCGTCAGCCTGGGGCGCATGCTGGGTTCGGCGCTGGGCACTGCGGTGACCGGTGGCGTGCTCTACAGCCTGCTGCCCGATGTGGACATCAAGCAGGTTGTTGCCAGCGGCGTCGTGCAGGCAGATCGCGGGGCGATCACCTCGGCCTTTCACGGTGCGTTCCTGTTCATTGTCGTGGTCGCCGCGCTGGGCGCGTTCAACGCCAGCCGCGTACCCAAGGTCAGGATATGAGGATCGTGCATGGCTGAGTCGACGCACGGCAGGAAGGCGCCATCGGAACACGCGGCGGAACATGCTTCGCCGGAGCACGACGAAGTCCGCGAGGTGACGCGCAGCGAGTTCCTGCGCCTCTTCACCGCGGTCATGCTGCCCATGTTTCTGGCCGTGGCCGACCAGACCCTGCTGGCGACCGCCACGCCGGTGGTCGCCGCCGAATTCGGACAGATCGCCGATACCTCGTGGATTGCCACGGCCTATCTGCTGACCAATGCCGTGATGGTCACCGTCTACGGCCGCCTCGGCGACAGTTTTGGCCGGCGCGAAATGCTGTTTGCTGCGATGGGCGTGTTCGTGGTGGGATCCATCGTCTGTGCCGCTGCACCTTCGCTGCCCTGGCTGATTGCGGGCCGTGCGATACAGGGCGCCGGTGGCGGCGGCCTGATGTCGCTGTCGCAGGCGCTAATCGGCGAACTGGTGCCGCCGCGGCAGCGTATCCGCTTCCAGGGCTATTTCGCGATCATCTTTACCGTGGCCAATATCCTCGGCCCGGTGATCGGCGGCCTGGTGGTTTCACAGGTGAGCTGGCGCTGGCTGTTTGTGGGGCAGTTGCCGCTCACGGCCTTTGCCGCGTGGCGGCTGTTCCGGTTGCCACGCGGTGCTCGCTATCCCGATGCGCCGGGCGTGTCCGATGTTGCCGGGCTGGTGATGTTCGCAGTCGGCACCACCCTGCTGCTGTTCGGCGCTTCATCGGCCGGCCACCGCTTCGCGTGGCTCTCGGTGTGGACACTGATCTGTTTTGCCGGCGGTGCGGCGATCTGGGTTGCGCTGCTGCGGCATGAGAGCCGGCATCGCGCGCCGTTTTTTCCGATCGATCTGGTGCGCATTCGCGCGCTGCGCCTGGCCATGGGCACGATGGTCTGCAACACCGCCTGCATGTATGCAATGGTGTTCTACCTGCCCATCTACCTTCAGCTCGGCATGCGGTTGAATGCGGGGCATTCCGGCCTCCTGGTCGCGCCGCTGGCCATCGGCATGATCATCGGCGGGCAGGGCTCGATACGCATCGCCGCGCGCATCGGCAAGCTCAATGTGGTGCCCCGCTGGGGGCTGACGCTGGCCTGCGTGGCGCTGCTTGGCCTCGCCCTGCTGCCGCCGCATCAGGGCATTGTCATCGCACTGGGATTCCTGGCCGGCGTCGGGCTGGGGCCTACCATGCCCTCCTGCCAGATCCTGGTGCAGCATGTGGCGGGCCGCCAGCACCTGGGCGCGGCCACTGCGCTGGTCAGCCTGTCGCGCACCTCGGGTGCGGCGCTGGGCACGGCAGTGACCGGCGCCCTGATCTTCAGCCTGCTGCCCGACATGGATGTCGGCCAGCTCATCAAGGCGCAGGCCGACACGGCCGAGAGCCTCGCAGTGCTGCGTGTTTTCCACATCGTGTTTTTCTCCGTGGCGGGTGCCGCCGCCCTGGGTGCCTGGATCGCCAGCCGCATACCCACGGTAAAGTTCTAGGCCACGGTGAAGTTCTAGAATCTTTCGTCGGCGCGCAGGTAGCGCCACTGGCCCTCGGGCAGTTCGCCCAGCGCCACGCCGCCGATGCGTACACGCTTCAGGCCGGTCACCTTGATGCCCACCAGGTCGCACATGCGCCGGATCTGGCGCTTCTTGCCCTCGCGCAGGATGAAGCGCAACTGGTCGCGGTTCTGCCAAGTTACCTCGGCGCGCTTGAGCGGCTTGCCATCGAGGCTCAGGCCGAAGTTGAGCTGGGCCAGGCCTTCCTTCGAGAGGCGTCCCTCGACGCGCACCAGATATTCCTTTGCAATGCCCGAGTCCTCGCCGATGAGTTGCCGCGCGATGCGCCCGTCCTGAGTCAGTACCAGCAGGCCCTGCGAATCGATGTCCAGGCGTCCGGCCGGGGCCAGGCCCTTGAAGTGCGCCGGCGAAAACCGCAGCGGCGCGCGATCGCCGGCAAAGCGCGTCTTCGCGCCGACCAGCGTGACCGCCGGCTTGTAGGGCGGCTCGGGTTGTCCCGACACATAGCCCACCGGTTTGTTGAGCAGGATGGTGACCGTGGCGCGCTGCGCGGCCTCTGCCGGCCGGGCGAGCGTGATCTTCTGCGACGGGTTGATGCGGGTGCCGAGTTCGGTCACCGGCTGTCCGTCCACCAGCACCCAGCCGCGCTCGATGTAGCTGTCGGCTTCGCGCCGCGAACACAGGCCCTGCGCGGCCATCAGCTTGGAGACGCGTACCTTTTCCACCTCGGGCATGTCGTCGTGCCTTTCTTCAGATGTAAAGGTCAGACGTAGGAGATGCCGAGCAGCTTCTGCGTGGCCTCATCCGGTTGCTGTGCCATGGCATAGGCGCAGATTTCCAGCGCGTTCTGGGCGATGAACACATGCGCCAGGCCCGCCTCGATCAGCACCTTCGTGAGCGACTTGGCGGTGAAGCCGGTCTTGTGGGCGAAGAAATCATTGCCGCTGCGCTCGATCTCCACGCCGTAGCCGTAGATCACGTCGCGCACGAGGATGGCGCCGGCCGGGGCGTTGTACAGCACGTCGTCGATGTCGAGGTCGCGTTCCACGACGATCTGCATCAACTCGCCCATGTCGGGCACGCGGATGAAGGCGAAGCCGCCGGGTTTTAGCACATGCCGGAAGCCGGCAAGCACCTTGCCCACGTGATGGCGGTGGTAGTGCTCGAGGTTGTGCGAGCAGTACACCGCGTCATAGCCAGCCGCCGGCAGTTGCGTCAGTTCTCGCGCATCGCATACCACGTCCGGCTTGCCCGCCGGGTCTATGTCGAGCAGCACATGGTCCCATCCGGCGAACACCGGGGGCAGGGCGATGGCCTTGTTGTTGCCGCCTACGTTCAGCACTTTTTTCACAACGACTCCGCGGATTTCCTTTTCCGGCAGTTTACACGCGCCGCATGCGCGCACCCGGCGGCGAGGCCGTAAAATAGGCGTTGCATCACACCGTGCACCCCGCCGTGCACCCAAATGTGGGGCCCGACGCCTTCCCGTGTTGCGGTGCCGGCCCCTTGCAAACCCGCAGGCACATTTCAGGAATCTGACAGCCATGAACGAACTTCTGCCCCTGGCCACCCGTATCGGCGAGCTTCTCAAGGAACGGCGCGAAACGATTGCGCTGGCCGAATCCACCACTGGCGGCCTGGTGTCGGCGGCGCTGCTGTCCGTGCCCGGTGCCTCGAAATATTTCCTCGGCGGCGCCGTGATCTACACGAAGAAATCCCGCGGACTGCTGCTTGATCTGCCCGGCGATCCCCCGGCCGGCATGCGTAGTTCCACGGAACCCTATGCGCTGTTTCTCGCGGGGGCGGTGCGCGGACGCTTCGCTGCGACCTGGGGCATCGGTGAAACTGGCGCTGCCGGCCCGACCGGCAATCATCATGGTGACAAGGCGGGGCATTCCTGCATCGCCGTGAGTGGCCCGCTCGAGGAGGCGGTGACGGTGGAGACCGGCAATCCGGATCGCGTCACGAACATGCGGGCGTTCAGCCTCGCGGCGCTGCAATTGCTGGCGAAATGCCTCGCCCGCTGAATTTCGACACATTCATCAGAAAGGACCCGCCATGACCGAACCCGAAAGCCCCCAGGAAAAACCCCGTCAGGACGATGTCGTCACCGTCATCGGCCGCGAGATTGCCGCCATGCATGGTGCCTTGCTGGCGCTGACCTCGGTGATGGCTCGCCAGGGCGATGCCTCCGCGATCGTCTCGCATCTCCTGACCATCCGGGCCGGGGCGGCGAAGGAGCCGAACAGCACGCATTTCACCGACATCCTCGACAAGATGATCGATGTCGCCCGGCCGGCGCTGCACTGAGGCGCGGATGCGGTTGGACCGCCGCGGTTTGGCCGGAAAAGCATGTTGATATCAATCCTTGTGCGATCTCCTTTCGAATAACGATCATTTCGTGAAAATAATAACAATCGTGCAAAAAGGTGCGCCTTGACGGCCGGATCGGGCTGAACGCCGCGCGGTTTCGGACTAAACTTCACGCCATACTCAGCAACTGCAACCGCCCCTGTTGGGGCGCGGGTCATGAATTCCATGGACGACGAACTGGATTTTTCAAGCACCACGCCCAAGCCCGTGCAGGCAACGCCGGCGGCGCCAAAGCCTGCTGCGCCGCCGCCGCGCGCACTCTACAACCCGCAGGTGGCGCTGCAGTTCTTCAAAGGTGGCGGCGAACTCGAGCAGGTGGGCGGCGGCAAGACCTTCTTTGTCGAGAACGACAAATCCAGCGGCCTGTTCTCCAAGGGTGATCGCATGTACCTGCTGCTGGAGGGGGACATCGGCCTGATGTCCAAGGGCCAGTTCGTCGGGAACATCCGCCCCGGAGAGATTTTCGGCGAGATGGCGTTGCTGGCAAAGGCACCGCGCGCGGCGACGGCCATGGCCAAGGTGGCGTGCAAGGCCATCTCCATGGGCGAGAAGGAATTCAATGCGGCCCTGCAGAAGACGCCGGAGTTCGCCCTGATGATGATGGCCGTCATGGTCAACCGCCTGCGCCAGAACATCGCGCGCAAGGGCGGAGTCGCCGCGCCTTCGGCGGCGGTCGAGCGCCATAGTGTCTTCAACAAGAAGGAACTGGCGGCACTGGCCGAGGAAATCACGCCAGTCGTCGCCACCGAAGGCAAGGTGATCATGAAGGCCGGGGACACTGGCGTGTTCATGTACATCGTCCAGGCAGGCCATGTGGCAATCTCGATGCAGGACAAGGTGATCGAGCGCATCGGTCCCGGCGGCGTGTTCGGCGAGATGGCCATGGTGGACAACGCCTCGCGTTCGGCCAGCGCCATCGCCCAGGATGCGTGCACGCTGATGATGGTCAAGCGCGATGATTTCCTGGCGCTGGTGAAATCAAAACCGGAATTCGGCGCCTCGATCCTGCGCACGATCGCCGAGCGCATCCGCGCGCTGGCCTGAATCGGTCCGTCGTAGCGCCGACCGTGCCCCGGCTGGCGCTTTCTTCAGTCAGCGCCGACCGGGAGGTCGTGACGGAACCGCAGGGTTAGTCGGCCAGCCCCGCAAACAGCGGTGTGCTGAGGTAGCGTTCGCCGAAGGACGGAATGATCACCACGATCAGCTTGTCCTTGTTCTCCGGGCGTTTGGCGACTTCAATGGCCGCCCACATCGCCGCACCTGAGGAAATGCCGACCAGCAGGCCTTCCTCTTTTGCCATGCGTCGTGCGAGGTCCATGGCGTCGTCGTTTTTCACGCGCACGATCTCGTCGTAGATCTTGGTGTTCAGCACCTTGGGCACGAAGCCGGCACCGATGCCCTGGATGGGGTGCGAGCCGGCCTGTCCGCCGGAGAGCACCGGCGAGGCATCGGGTTCCACGGCCACGCACTTGAACGAGGGCTTCTTTGCCTTGATCACTTCACCCACGCCGGTAATGGTGCCACCGGTGCCAATGCCCGAGATCAGGAAATCGGCCTTGCCGTCGGTGTCGCGCCAGATTTCCTCGGCAGTGGTGCGACGATGCACTTCCGGGTTGGCCGGATTGTCGAATTGCTGCGGGATGAAATAGCGCGAATCGGCGGCGGCCAGTTCCTGCGCCTTCCTGATGGCACCGGGCATGCGCTCGGCACCGGGCGTGAGCACCAGTTCCGCGCCAAAGGCGCGCAGCAGCATGCGCCGCTCCTTGCTCATGGTGTCGGGCATGACGATCGTGCATTTGTAGCCGCGCGCTGCGCAGACCATGGCAATGGCGATGCCGGTGTTGCCGCTGGTGGGCTCGAGGATGATGGTATCCGGCTTGATCTTGCCGGCGTTCTCCGCCGCCTCGATCATCGACAGGCCGATGCGGTCCTTCACGCTGTGCGCCGGGTTCTGGAACTCCAGCTTTGCCACGATCTGCCCGGGCAGGCCCTTGGCGAGGCGGTTGATGCGCACCAGCGGCGTGTTGCCGATGAGCGCGGTGACGTTGTCGGCGATTTTCATGACTGTTCCCCTTTGTGTTGGACTGCGCCGCTGCGTGGCGGCGGGTCATTGTGAGTAGGTGCGATGGTGCGGAGCCTGCTGCCGGTATACAGCGGGATCATACGGCGTATGCCGGGCCAGCCTGAATACCGGATGGATATTTGCATGGAAATGCAAATGGAAACACTTCCGGTTCCGGCTGACCACAGGGTAAATATCGTATGATCCTGCCAGCCCACGTCCAGCGAGGCATGCTCCCATGAATACCGCGACTGCCGCAACTGCTACTGCTGAAGGCCTGACGCTTTCTCCGCTGATTCTTCGTCCGCTTTCCGGGCATATCGGCGCCGAGGTTGGCAACACCCTTGAAGAGATTGTTGCCAGCCCGGAACTGGGTGCCGCGCTCGTGGCTGCGATAGACCGTCACTTGATGCTGCATCTGCATGCGCCCGATGCCGATCCGGCAGTCATGGCGAAATTCTCGGCGCTGTTCGGTCCGCTGATTGATGGTCCGGGGGCCTGTGCCGGCGGCATCAAGGGGCTGCGCATCGTCGCAAACACCGTGGATGCCGCAGGCCGGCCGCTGCCCGGTTCCGATACCTGCACGCAGATCTGGCATGTCGATGGCTCCGCTGAATCGGCACCGCCGGCGCGAGTGGTCACCTATACCGCACTGGCTGCGCCATCGCGGCCGACCACGGCATGGATCAACATGTTCAAGGTATATGAGGCGCTGCCCGGTGCCCTGCAGCAGCGCATCGCCGGCCTCATTGCAATTCACTATGCCCTGAAGGGCGGCGTCAATCCGGACACGCAGGCCCTGGTGCTGCCGCTGGAACAGCGGCAGAAGGGGCCTCAGCGTCCGCTGGTGTGCCGCCATCCGGCCAACGGCAAGTCCTATCTGCACATTCCGCACCGGCGCGACAGCGTCATCCCCGGCATGGGCGAGGCCGAAAGCCGCGCGCTGCTCGATGAATTGTGGGCACATGTCGAGGCGTCACCTTATCGCCACACGGCCGTAACCGGATCCGGCAGTTGCGTGGTCATGGACAACCGCGCCGTGGTGCACAACCGCCAGGGCTGGCCGGTCACCGAACCGCGCACCGTGTGGGCGATCACCTGTGCGGGGCCGTCTCCGACCGGAGCGGCGGAACGCGCGCAGGCCTGACGTATCACGTGCGAAAACACCATCACTCCGTGTATGTCGTGCTGTTGTCCGACGAGGTGCTGAACCTGGCGAGGTTCCGGCGCTGCAATCCCGATTACGACGTGACCAGGCCCTGTGTCTATGTGGGCATGACGGGACTCAGCCCGGATGTGCGCTTCGACAAGCACAAGGCCGGCATACAGGCGAACCGCCTGGTGACGAAGTACGGCGTGCGGCTGATGCCAGAACTCTACGAGATGTACAACCCCATGCCCTATGACGCCGCGCGTGACATGGAAGTGGAGTTGGCCATTGGCCTGCAGGAGCAGGGTTACGGGGTCTGGCAGGGATGAGCATTGTGCCGCTTGAAGAGGTGATCATCACCGATCAGTTGTTCAGGCGACCGGATCGTCCCATCCTGTCGACCTTCACGAATGCCGTGATGGTCGAACTTGACCGCCTGCTCACCGAGGCACCCGATCAATATGTTGAGGAAGCTGCACGGGCGGCGATGATCCTGCCCGGCTCGCAGTCAGGCGGGATCAGCGTGGCGGACCCGGAGACTTCGGCCTGTCGCACGCGTGCCGTGCTCGGGCGCTGGGCAGGACAGGCCGGGAGTTGCGCGCTGCTGGATGCAGTGTTGTGCCCAATGGTGCTGGAACGTCGGGTGCTGATGGCGTTCGCACATCCTGAACGCTCCTTTACGGAACTGGAAGCGGTGTATCCGCCGATGGTCGAGATACTGATGGCGCCGTTCTTCGATGTCGACCGGCCGGCCGGCGTAGTGTGGTCGGTGTTCCACAGCGGCGACGCACCGTTCGACCGGCATGATGCCTGGATGGTGGATGAACTGGGACGGGTGCTCACTAAGGCTCATGTGCGACTCGCACAATCTGGCCATCTCTGATTTGTGTCCAGGCCATTTTTGAAATGTGATGACGACAAGGTGCCCGCAAGAATGGGGTTTGGTGCCGGTCACACAGCGGGATATCATGGGTGCGGGTGAGTCTTCCCGGCCAGAGCGTCGTCGAATTCTCGCTGAATTGCAAAATTACGACGTTACCGCTTTATGTCGAGGCCGGTGGCGCAGTCGAATTCAAATAATGAACAGGCAGGAGGACAAGGCATGAGTGTCAAGGAACCGGTATCCACGAAGGAATTCATTGAAGGCATCGGTGGCAGGCTGGCGAAAAACAAGTCCGAGGCCTACATCCGCGCCGTGATGGCCGTTGAAGGGCGGTCGAATCAGTTCACCGCCAGGCATATGCTGGTCGGCGACCTTGCCTTTGTGCTTTCAGCGACAGAGCTGGGCATCACGCCGCCGGACTCGGCAAAAGCCATCGTCAAATGCCTGCTGGACATGATTCCCAGGGCCGGGGAGCTGGGCCGGGACAATGCGGTGGGTGACATCGTGTTCCAGCGCGAAGTATGGGTGGCCGACGTCGTCGGTCGTGATACCGGTGCCTGGCAGCACATCGGCAGGCATCGCGCCGAGAGCTTGAGGGGCTATCTGCCGCGCATGTTCTTCCGCGATGCACTTTGTCGCGAGCGGGAGGCGATGCTGCGTCTGGTGCGGGTCCTGGTGGACAAGGCGGCGCCGGTTCTAAGTGCCTACGCACCGGTCTATCACCACCTGCAGCATGCCGGCTACACCACACTGGGCGAGTACCTCCTGGGCTTCGCCGAGAATCTTTCAGACCACATCGAGCGATTTGCCCAGATTGAGCAGCGGCTCGACTATGCGCCGCCCGCCCATAGTGGCAGGCCGGTTCTGGTGAAGCTTGCCGAACGGGCGTCGCAGCGGCTGGGCTTCAAGCGGGTGCAGCTGCTCAGGCAGCAGGGGCATCTGACCGAAGAGCAGTTCTCCGAACCCTTTTTTGCGCTCGTGTTGCCCACGGTGGCCATGGCACGCATGGCGGAAGACCTGCGATTGTGGATGACGCCCGAGTTCGACTTCTTCGAACTTGCGGACGAGCATGCCTCCATCAGCAGCGGGCTGCCCCAGAAGAAAAATCCGTTCGGCCTGCAAGCCATTATCGGCGGTGCCGCCGTGGGGGCGGGACGAATAGCAGGCCAGCTTGCTTCAAATATCGCTTTGTCGAGCGAGGCCGACACGGTCTATCACATGGGCAGTCTTTTCCAGTACGCCAACGACGTCGTCCACTGGACGGAGTTTCTCGCGGAAATCATCGAGCGCGGCACATTCAACCTTCCCGAGTTGGAGCGCAAATCGAAATGGGGTTACGCCGGTGCGAGCGAAGCCATGGACACGCTTATTTTCGATCATGGCCTGCCGCAGCGGGTCGCGCATCACATGCTGGGGGCCATTGTGCGTGCGGCAGTGGGTGGCGCGGACCAGGAGGCCTTGCTGGCGCAGCTCAAGCCGGAACTGGCCGAGCACCCTGGCATTGACGCACAGCGCATATTGGGAATTCTCAAGGGCGAGATATTGCTGGATACGGCCATCAACATCCCGGCGGCGAAGACCATGCACCGCAATCTCGAGCAGAAACTCCAGGTGCTGGAGAAACAGGTGTACCGAAACGAGGTTGCCGATGCCGCCAACCGTTTGCTGGAAGAGGGCCGGCGCTTCTGCGCACGATGATTTTTTTTCAGTCAATCAAAGGAAACCATGACCGGAATGGGTGAGCGAACCAGCAAGCTGGACAGGAACGTTCGTGTGGCGCTGGCCATCGGAAATTACCCCGGACCCGAGAGGCAGCGCAGGGTGGATGCGGCGCTTTCCTTCCAGTCCCCCGGGACCGATGTCGGCATTGTGGATGTGCCTGCCACTCCCTATGTGAAGAACCTTACGCCGGCGCACATGCAGGAAGCGGCACCGGCATTCATCAGCGCCTTCCGTGATGCGGAGCGTCAGGGATACGACGCGGTGGTGCCGCTGGGCACGCTGGATCTGGGCGTCGATGGAGGACGTTCCGCCGTCAACATTCCCGTGGTCGGTCCCTGTCAGTCCATGCTGCACATGGGCGCACAGATCGGTGAGCGCTTCGGCATCATTTCCTACCACGATGGCCAGATTGCGCTGTTTCGCGCCATGATCCGTCGTTACGGCATGGAAGGCTGGGTCGCGGGCTTTGCCACCACCGGATTCAAGTTGGTGGAAATGGCTTCGAACGCAGAGGCGGTATCAGGACTCTTCCTTGATTGTGGCCGGAAGCTGGTGCGCGAGCAGGGCGCAGACGTCATTCTTGCCTTGGGCATCAGCCAGTGTCCGATGCTGGTGAGTGCGGATGCAGCGCGCGATCACATTGGCGTTCCGGTACTCGAGGGAATCGGTACGCCGATACACGTTGCCGCAACCATGGTGCGCCTGGGTCTTGCACAAAGCCCGGTTCGCTGGCCGAGGGAGGCATGACGCTTTTGCCTTGAGTCATGAAGAGGCCCGCGCAGACGGACCCGTGTTATCCAAAGATGCTAGTGTAAGAAACACAAAAGGAGAAGCGCATGGAGAATCATCAGTCAGTCTTGATCCGGTCTGCCGCAGCATTGGCCATGATCCTGTCCGGCCCCGTTCTTGCCCAAGGCGCGGCCGATGCTTATCCGTCAAAACCGGTTTCAGTCATTCTGCCGTTCCCGCCGGGTGGACCAACCGAACCCGAGGCAAGACTCGAGACCAAGAAAATCGGTGAGTTGCTGGGGCAGCCATTCATCCTGGATTTCAAACCCGGCGCGGCGACCAGCATTGGTGCGAACTACGTGATCAAATCCAAGCCCGATGGCTATACGCTGCTGGTGACGGCAGCGAGCCTGACGGTGTTTCCGGCATTCTATGAAAACCTGTCCTTCGATATCACCAAGGACCTGGCCTATGTCTCGCTGATGAGCAAGCGGCCTACGGCGTTGCTGGTCACGGCGTCATTCCCGGCAAAGAACTTTCGCGAATACATTGCCTACGTCAAGGCCAATCCGGGTACGGTCAACATGGGTACCTCCGGCTCTGGGGGCGTGGGACATCTGGCGGGAGCGTGGATTCACAGTGAGACCAACACCCTGAACATGGTCACGTTCGTTCACTTCAAGGGGACGGGGCCTGTCTTTCCGGAGTTGATTGCAGGAAGGATACACGTGCACCCGACCTCACTCGCCTCTGCCATGCCACTGATCAAGGCGGGCAAGCTGCGCGCGATTGCCATCATGAGCGATGAGAGAAGCAAACTGCTGCCGGACCTGCCCACGCTTCAGGAGCAGGGACTGGCGCCCGGTGTCGGCTACACCACCTGGCAGGGATTTGCCGCGCCCGTTGCGACCCCCGTCGCCATTGTCAACAAGTTGAGCGAGAACTTCGCAAGGGTGGCGAAAGCACCGGAAGTGGTGGGCCCATTGGAGGCGGATGGCGCCATCATGATCGGCAGCTCGCCCGAACAGTTCCGTCAGCTCATTGTGAGGGAAGTGGCCGCCTGGAAAAAAGTGGTCAAGGATACTGGCATCAAGCTTGAGGATTGATGTCACCGCCGGAGCCGTACCGCGAAGTGGTCGCACCGGCTGTTTTTTCCATGGGCGGCAGCTTCAATCCGTTTCGATCTTCGCTTCCCTGGCGATCTTCGACCAGCGCTGCGTGTCATCGGCGATCAGCTTGGCGAGATCCTCGGGTGTGCCCTTGCCGTCGGCCGGCTCATAGCCGCCTGCTTCAAGTTGCTTGCGCACCTCTGGAAGCAGCAGCGTGCGGTTCAGTTCCTTGTTCAGCCGCAATATGATGGGCCGAGGCGTGCCCTTGCGAGTGACCAGGCTGAACCACGTTCCGGCCTGGAAGCCCGGATAGGTTTCCGCCACAGTCGGCAGGTCAGGCAGGAAGGGCAGGCGCTGTGGCCCGCCGGTGGCCAGCAGCTTGAGTTTGTTGGCTTTCACCAGGCTCGTCACCGAGGAGTAGCCGCCCAACTGGATGTCGATCTCCTCGCCCAGCATCGAGGTATTGATCTGGGCATTGCCCTTGAAGGGGATGTGCTGCATCTTGATGCCGGCCATGGATTCCAGCAATACGCTGCCGAAGTGCGGCGGGCCGCCGACGCCTGTGGTGGCATAGGTGATCTGGCCGGGCCTGGCCTTGGCCAGTGCCACCAGTTCAGCCACGTTCTTCGCCGGCAGCCCCATGCGTGCAATCAGCACCAGGTTGTAGCCGCCCACCAGGCCGATGGGTGCGAAATCACGCGCCACGTCGTAAGGCAGCTTCTTGAATGTGGCCGGGTTCATGGTGAGCGAGGACATGCCGCCGAAAAAAATCGTGTAGCCATCGGGACTGGCATGCGCGGCAAGGTCGGCACCGAGGATGGAACTGGCACCGGCACGGAAGTCCATGAGCACCTGCTGGCCGAGGAACTCCGTGAGCTTGTCGGCAATCGGCCGTGACAGGATGTCGGTCGTGCCACCGGGCGGGAACGGAATGATGAAGCGGATGGGCCGGTTCGGATACACATCGGATTGTGCCTGTGCCATGCCGGTGCCCGACAGCGCGATGATGGCTCCCAGGGTGGCGAGCGCGAAAAGTGAGAAGCCGGGCCGGCACGCTTGCCGCTTGCCGCTATGGATGATGTGGGTCATGGTGCCTCCTGATGGGTGTGCTGGTGGTCTGTCGGGCTAGAGGTGGCTGGCGCTCCAGCGGCTGCCATTCTGCCGCGTGCCCTGCATTTCCACGCCGAAGATCCGGCCTTTGTAGCTGGTGATCCGGCCGTCGTATTGTGTCGGCCCGATGCTGAAGCTGATGCGATCGCCGCGCAGTGTGGCGTTGGTGACTGCCTGCTGGTCGAATTCGCCTTCGTAGAGAACCCCGTAGATTTCCTGGAAGCGTTGATTCAGCACCAGTCGCGCATTGCCCAGTTGCCAGGCGCCCGCCACTTGCGCCGGGACGTAGTAGATCATGGCCTCGCACCAGGCGAGGCAGTTGCTCACCAACTGGAGCTTTTCGTCCGGATTCCAGCCGGGGATGTCGAAGGTGTTGCTAACGATGCGGGTGCCCGGCTTGAGCCCGGTGAGCAATGTGGGAATGAGCCTGAGCAGACTGCCCGGCGTCAGAAACAGCGCCATCACGGTTGCCTGCGAAACGTCGGTCGCGTACATGTCGCCCTGTACGAAGGAGGCTTTGTCGGCCACCCCCGCCTGGGCGGCATTGCGGCGCGCCAGCGCCATCAGGTCCGGATTGTATTCCACCCCGAGGGCGCGCGCGCCGCGCTTTGCCGCAGCGATGACTACTCGTCCGTCGCCGGAGCCCAGGTCGACGACGAAGTCCTGCGGGCTTACCCGGGCCAAATCAAGCATGCGCTCCACCATGTAGTCCGGGGTTGCCACCCACGGCAAATCCTTGCCGGCTTGAAATTCCGAAGGCTTGTATTCCCCCGGCCGGGCATCGGCCGCAGGGGTCTGTGCCTGCAGCGGCGCACTCACCATGGACATGCTGGAAAGGGCGAAGGCAAAGATCAGGGACTTAAGCGGCACCCTCCACTCGCACCATGGATGGGCAATCCATTGTTGTTGCATCAGATCAGTATTCCTCTGTTTTTCGTGACTCAATGCTAACTGGCCTGAAATTTTTCGGCAATTTTTGCCATGCACTTGCAGCAGCGCAAACCCGCTTTTTGCCTGATCATAATAAATTCATCAATTCAATATCAATAAGGCAGCATCGTCCAAATTGATGTCAAAGCAATTCTGACGCATTGCTCTGCAGGGTGCTGCCCTGGTTCATGCAAAGGCGTTCGAAAGACGCTTTCCAACGATCTCGCGGGCTTCGGACACCATGCGGTCGAGCAATTCCTTGCAGGTGGGGATGTCGTGGATTACTCCCATGACGCCGCCGGCAGTCCAGGTGCCCGCTTCAAGGTCGCCGGTCTGGTACACGACGTGGTTCTTCACGCCGGCCACCAGCTCGTAGATGTCATCGAAGGTCGAATCGGGACGCGCTTCGATTTCGCGAATCTTCAAGGCCACGCTGTTCTTGTAGATGCGGCTGGTGTTGCGGACCTTGCGCAGGATGTGGGTTGAACTTCTTTCGTCACCTGCGACAATGGCCTGCTTGACGTTTTCATGAATGGGCGCCTCCCTGGTGGCCATGAAGCGCGTGCCCATGTTGATCCCCTCGGCACCCAGGGCGAGCGCCGCCACCAGTCCCTCTGCGCTGCCGATGCCGCCCGAGGCCAGCATGGGCACCGTGAGCTGTGCGGCAGCCGCCGGCAGGAGCACAAAGTTGGGCGTGTCGTCTTCGCCCGGATGTCCCGCGCACTCGAAGCCGTCCATGCTGATGATGTCGCAGCCCAGCTTCTCGGCCTTCAGTCCGTGGCGCACCGAGGTGCATTTGTGGATGATCGTGATGCCGGCCTTCTTGAACGGGATGACATAGGGCTCGGGATTGTTGCCGGCGGTCTCGACGATCTTGATGCCCGAGTCGATGATGGCCTGGGCGTATTCCATGTAGGGCCGCGCCTTGGGGCGCGGCGTGAAGGTCAGGTTCACGCCGAAGGGCTTGTCGGTCATGGTGCGGCAGCGCGCGATTTCCTTCGTGAGGTCTTCGGGCGTGGGCTGGGTGAGTGCGGTCAGGAGGCCCAGACCACCGGCATTCGATACGGCAGAGGCCATTTCGGCGCGGCCGACCCACATCATGCCGCCTTGAACGATTGGATACCTGATGCCCAGCAATTCGGTGACGCGTGTTTTCATTCTTCCTCCGAAAGGCGGTATCTCCGCCTATTGTTAAATCGGTAAAACCGAATGTTCAAATAGCCGAACTGGCGCCCGGTGCGTGCGGCTGATCTGTCACCGCAACGGGTCCTTCATTCCCCTGAATTTTGAAAGGTCTTTTGCGGGTGGGACGAAGTGTAATCCAGGCCCCGCGTTTCAGTTTTCCTGTGAGATGCAGGGCTGGCCATTGTGCGGGAAAGCCGAAAGCCGAATTCGGCTTTCACGTCTCGACGCTGCCGGGGGCGGGCCCTAATATCGCGAAACAAAAACGGGGAAATCGTGCGGACGATTGTTATTTCGCGCGGCCTGGCAAGTGACGAAGCGCAGCCCAAAAAGGAGAGCTGATGGACGTGCCAAGAATTCTGGCTGAGGGTTTCAAGTTTCCGGAAGGCCCGGCAGTGCTGCCGGACGGCTCGGTGATTCTGACGGAGATTGCCGGGGGCCAACTGTCGCGGGTCATGCCGGATGGAAAAGTGTCGCTGGTTGCAAAGACCGGCGGCGGCCCCAATGGCATCGCCATCGGGCCCGATGGTGCCTGCTATGTCTGCAATAACGGCGGTGGCGAATATCGCCCCGGTTCCTTCATGTCGATCGGGCCGGCCAGCGACTATGCAGGCGGCTACATCCAGCGCGTTGATGTGGCGACCGGTGAGGTTCGCAAGCTCTACACACACTGCGGCGAGCGGCGCCTGTCTGCGCCGAACGACATCGTGTTTGACGTGCACGGTGGTTTCTACTTCACCGACTTCGGCAAGAAGCACCATCACACTCGCGATCATGGCGGCCTGTACTACGCCAGCACGGACGGCAGCAGCATCGTCGAGGTTGCCTGGCCGGTCAATTGTCCCAACGGCGTGGGCCTGTCGCCCGATGGAAAGGTGCTGTATGCGGCCGACACCGAAGCGTCGCGGCTGTGGGCATTCGACATCACCGCCCCCGGCGTCATCCGCAAGCATGCGTTCCCGTCACCCAATGGTGGCCGCCTCGTATGCGGTCTGCCGGGTTATCAGCGCTTTGACAGCCTTGCGGTGCAGGCCAATGGCGACATCTGCGTGGCCACGCTGGTCACCGGACACATCACGGTCATTTCCCCGGCGGGCCAGGTGGTACGCCAGATGAAGATGCCGGATGTCTATCCCACCAACATCTGCTTTGGTGGTGCTGACATGAGGACCGCCTACATCACCCTCTCTGCCGCCGGACAGCTTGCGGTCATGCCCTGGCCGGAAGCGGGATTGCGCCTGAACTTTTAAGAAGGCGACGGGGCTGCATTCCGGCCCGCGCGCTCGAACGATTTACTTGGTCGCAAGGCCACACGCTGCCGTCACTCTCCTTTCGGCAGCGTGTTTTTTTATCTGTGTTGCCGATGACATCTGCCAGGAGAGAGGAGATGCGGGCTAACGTCGCGCCTTCTTCACTTCAACCAGCCGGCGCGAATTCGGTCGCTGCTGTGCATCCGGCAATTCCATGAGGAAGTCGATGAACGCGCGCACCTTTGCCGGCACATACTGGGTCTTGGCGGTCACGGCGTAGAAGGTTCTCTCTGACGTGGTCCAGTCATCGTAGAGCTGCACCAGCAGGCCGTTGGCAATGTGTCGCTTGACGAAGATGTCCAGCACGTAGATCAGGCCGGCTCCCCGCAGCGCGGCATCGACCAGCGCGTCACTGGAGTTGAAATTCAGCGCGCCCTTGGGTTTGACCGTCACATGCTCGTCATGGCGGTGGAACCCCCACTCTGACGGTTCGCGGGGCGCGTCGGAAATGAGGCCCAGGCACAGCGTCGGGTCGAGGTCGGCCGGTCTGGCGGGCAGGTCACGCACCCGGTCGGGCGCGCCGCACATGACGTAGCGCGTCTCGTAAATGGGCTTTGCCACGAGGTCGCCTTCCTCGACATGGTCCATGCGGATGGCGATGTCGATGGCGTGCTTGATCAGGTCACGCGGCTGGTTGGTCAGGCTGACCGAGACCGAGACCAGCGGATGGCGCTGGGTGAACAGGTTGAGCGCGGGACAGATCAGTGCATGGCCGAGGGAAATGGGCGTCTCCAGGCTCAAGGCACCGCGCACCTTGCCATCCTCGGCGCGGATTTCCGATTCGGCGTGCGTGACGGAACTGAGCACCTCCTGGCAGCGCGGAAAGAACAGGTTGCCTTCATCGGTGAGATAGAGGTGGCGGGTGTTGCGCTGGATCAGCGTGACACCCAGGTGCTTTTCCAGGTTGCGCACGCAGGCGGTCACTGTGGCATTGGCAAGGTCAAGCGAGGTCGCAGCCTTGGAAAAGCTGCCGCATTCCACCACCCGGACAAACACCTCCATTGCCCACAACCGGTCCATTGCAGCGTTCCCTCCCAATGTGCACGGCGGACGGGTGTTCGGTACGCCTGACGCCGTGAAGGATGGATATTACCGTTCAATCACAATAATAATGGGCCTTGCCGCGCATATATTCCCGGCGCGAGTCAATCCGGTGAAATGGCGGGATAATTGCCTCGAGGCGGCAGTCGTTGCCTGCCGGAGTGTTCCCGTACACATTTTTGAATGGATGCCCACATGGCCGACGAAGTCCTCTACGAAGTACGCAACCAGATTGTCCTGATCACGCTCAATCGACCCGAGCGCCTGAATGCCATCAGCCTGGCGCTGCGCGAGCAGCTGGCCGAGGCCTTCCTGCGCTTTGAAGCCGATCCCGCATTGCGCGTGGCCATCGTCACGGGCGCAGGCAAGAAGGCCTTCTGTGCCGGCATGGACCTGAAAGAGGCGGCTGAACTGAAGGTCGGCCTGCGTCCGCGCACGCCCACGCTGAACGATGGTATCCGGGTCTCCAAGCCGGTCATCGCCGCGGTCAACGGCTTCGCGCTGGCCGGCGGCTGGATGATCGCCCAGATGTGCGACCTGTGCGTGGCGAGCGAGCATGCAATGTTCGGCATTACCGAGGGCAAGGTCGGACGCGGCATGCCGTGGGCTGCGCCGATGACGCGCATGATGTCCCAGCGCGTGGCGCTCGAGTTGCTGCTGACCGGCCGCAAGATCACGGCGCAGCGCGCCTACGAAATCGGCTTCGTCAACCAGGTGGTTCCCCACGACAAGCTGCTGGAGGCGGCGACGGCGCTCGCCAACGAGATCATCGAATGCGCTCCGCTGACTGTGGCTGCGGCCAAGGAGATGGTCTACATGGCCCACGAAATGGGTGTCGGTGCGGCGGCACGAGCCGGCGCGCACATCTTCGACCGTGTCTATCGTGCCGCGGATGCGCTGGAGGGACCGCTGGCGTTCAAGGAAAAGCGCAAACCGAACTGGAAGGGCGTCTGAGCGCCAGTGCCGGACAGCAAAGCGGCCGGATATTGATGATAATAATAATTCGCTTGGTTCTCTTTAATAAACGAACTAAATATATTATTGATAATAATGACGGATATCAGGCCTGGCGCCACACATCGCCGGGAACATCCGGCAATGTCTGTGCGGAGGTGTTCCCCAGGCCGCGCAGCACTTCGCCCAGCACGATGATGGCCGGACCGCTGCCCAGGCGATTGGCGAGGGCACCCAGTTTGTCAAGGCGCGCGAGGTGGCGTGCTTCATCCGGCAGGGACGCGTTCTCGACCAGCGCAACCGGGCGATCAGCGGGGAGGCCGCGGCGGATCAGGGTGTCGGCAATGGACTGTGCCTCGCCTGCACCCATGTAGATCACTGCGGTGTCCGCCGCCAGCACCGATGTCGCCCAGTCGCTGACCGCTTCATCCTTGCCGACGCGCGGTGTGACAAAGGTGACGTTGCGCGAGACGCCGCGCTGCGTCAGAGAGACGCCCAGCGCCGCGCCGGCGGCGAGTGCCGCGGTGATGCCCGAAACGATTTCGACTTCGATGCCGGCTGCCGCCAGTGCATCCAGTTCCTCCTGGGCTCGCGCGAACATCAGCGGGTCGCCACCTTTGAGGCGCACGACCGTGGCGTGGCGCTGTGCCGCATCCACCAGGCGCTTGTTGATGAAGGTCTGCGCAGTGGAGTAGCGCGCATGGCGCTTGCCGACGGGAACCTTCTCCGCCCGGGTGGCCAGCGCGACGATTTCCGGATTGACGAGTGCATCGTAGAACAGGATATCGGCGGCGGCGATGATGCGTGCCGCGCGGATCGTCAGCAGATCGGGGGCGCCGGGGCCGGCTCCAATGAGGAATACCTTTCCGCTGACGTTGCCAGACGTGCCCATCAGAGCTGCTCGATCATTCCCGCCGCCACCGTCTGGTTCGTTGCCTCATCGATGAGGATGAAGGCGCCGGTGGTGCGGTTCGTGTCGTAGGTGTCCGCAAAGATCGGCTGCGCGAGGTTGATCGTCACATGCGCAATATCGTTCATGGCCAGCGTTGCAGGCGAGGGCAGACGGGCGAACGTATTGATGTCCAGGCGGTCATTGAGCCTTGCCAGTTTTGCCTTGACGCTGCGCGAGGTGTGCTTGAGCACGAAGCGCCCGGTGGCATTGGGCGCATCGGCAGACAGCCAGCACAGGCGGGCCTCGATGCTTTTTGCCGCGCGCGGCGGCCGGGCGGCACTGCTGATCACGTCGCCGCGCGAAATGTCGATTTCATCGGCCAGCACCAGCGTGACCGAATCGCCGGCGACGGCAACCGGCAGTTGCCGGTCGAGGAAGACGATTTCCCTGATGGTCGTGCTGCGCCCGGAAGGCAGAGCGGTGACTTCGTCGCCCACGGCCAGCGCGCCGGATTCGAGACGCCCTGCATAGCCGCGGAAGTCCGTGCCTGCGCCGGGGCGCACCACCAATTGCACCGGGAAACGTGCCGGCCGCGTGACGGTGTCGTTCGCGACATTGATGCCCTCGAGCACCTGCAGCAGCGTCTCGCCGGTGTACCAGTCCAGGCCGCCGCTTTCACTGTCAGCACCGCGATTCACCACCATGTCGCCGCGCAGCGCCGACATCGGGATGAAGCGCAGGTTCGGGATGTCGAGGTCCATGGCAAACGCGAGGAAACTGGCGCGGATGTTGTCGAATACGGTCTGGCTGTGGCCGACCAGGTCCATCTTGTTGATGGCGACGATGACATGGCGCACACCAAGCAGGTGGGCGATGTAGGTGTGGCGGCGCGTCTGCTCCAGCACGCCTTTGCGCGCATCGATCAGGATGATGGCAGCGTGCGCCGTCGAGGCGCCCGTGACCATGTTGCGCGTGTACTGCTCGTGCCCCGGTGTGTCGGCGATGATGAACTTGCGCCGCGGCGTGGCGAAATAGCGGTAGGCGACGTCGATCGTGATGCCCTGCTCGCGCTCGGCCTCCAGGCCGTCAGTAAGCAGCGAAAGGTCGGCGGCGTCCTGGCCGCGCTTCGACGATGCGCGGGTCACGGCGGCCAACTGGTCCTCGAAAATCGCCTTGGTGTCATACAGCAGGCGGCCAATCAGCGTGCTCTTGCCGTCATCGACACTGCCCGCGGTGATGAAGCGCAGCACGCCAAGGTCTTCGGCCACACCGGGCTTGCCGTTGATTTCTCCGAGCATGCCCATCTAGTGTCCTGTCCCGTAAATGGCTTCATAAAATGAAACCGATGATTTTCGCCGCCAGGCTAGGCGCGAGACCGCGCCGTAGCGGGGGCTACGGCAAGGTTGAGTAACGACGCATGGTGGTGAAAAGCGCGGTTTCATGTGGAGTTCGTTTGCGGGACAGGACACTAAAAATATCCTTCCTTCTTGCGCCGCTCCATCGACGCCTCGGAAGTCTGGTCGTCCATGCGCGTGGCGCCGCGCTCGGTAATCGTGGTCACTGCCGTCTCGGCGATGATGTCCGCCGGCGTCGCCGCGGTGGACTCCACCGGGCAGGTGCAGGTGATGTCGCCCACGGTGCGGAAACGCACCGAGGCCTCTTCCACCGTCTCACCTTCGCGCGGCGGCGTGAGCCGCGTCACCGGCACCAGCAGGCCGTTGCGGCGGATGATCGGACGGCGGTGCGTGTAGTAGATGTCCGGAACGGCGATCTTCTCGCGCGCGATGTACTGCCATACGTCGAGTTCGGTCCAGTTGCTGATCGGAAACACGCGCATGTGTTCGCCCTTGTGGACCCGGGTGTTGTACAGGTTCCACAGTTCCGGACGCTGGTTCTTCGGGTCCCATTGGCCGAATTCGTCGCGGAAGGAGAACACGCGCTCCTTGGCACGGGCCTTCTCTTCGTCGCGGCGTGCGCCGCCGATGGCCGCGTCGAAGCCGAATTCCTCGATGGCTTCCAGCAGCGTCACCGACTGCGCGGCATTGCGGCTGTCGTCTTCCTTGTGCAGGCGCACCGTGCCGCGCTTGATCGAGTCGTCCAGCGTGCGTACGATCAGGCGCTCACCCAGTTCAGCGGTACGCATGTCGCGGAAGGCCACGACCTCATCGAAGTTGTGGCCGGTGTCGATGTGCATCAGCGGAAATGGGAAACGCCCGGGGCGGAACGCCTTTTCCGCCAGGCGCAGCATCACGATGGAATCCTTGCCACCGGAAAAGAGCAGTACCGGGTTCGCGCATTCGCCGGCGACTTCGCGCAGGATGTGGATGGCTTCCGACTCCAGCCAGTCGAGGTGGTTCCGTATTTTCGAATCGGCCGGCAGTGCGGCGGATTCGGCGCGTGGGGCGAGGTTCAGGGCGGCGGCACTCATGCATCAACTTTCGATCGAACCAGTTTTCCATCCGGCCCGACATGCAGGCCGCATTCCTTGGAGTCAGGCTGTTCCCACCACCAGCGGCCGGCACGCACGTCTTCACCGGTCACGACGGGGCGCGAGCAGGGCGCGCAGCCGATGGAGCGGTAGCCCTGGTCGTAGAGCGCGTTGTACGGCACATTGCGGGCGCGCAGGTAGGTCCAGACTTCGTCTTCGCTCCAGTCGGCGAGCGGATTGAATTTTTCCAGGCCGTAGACGGCATCGAAGCTCTGCACCTCGAGTTCGGTGCGGGTGGTGGACTGTTCGCGGCGCATGCCGGTCAGCCAGGCCCTCTTGCCGGCGAGCGCGCGTTTCAGTGGCTCGACCTTGCGGATTTCGCAGCAACGCTTGCGAAGGTCGACGCTCTCGTAGAAGGCATCACGGCCATGCACGGTGACGTACTGCGTGACGGCCCGCGGTTCGGGGCGATACACCTTCACTGCGTAATCGTATTTCTGCCCGATGGCGTCGACCAGCGCCAGCGTGTCGGCATGCATGCGTCCGGTGTCCAGCGTGAAGATTTCGATGGCGTGCCTGCGGCTGAGGATGGCATCTGTCACGACCATGTCCTCGATCGACAGGCTGGAAGCCAGCGTGGCCGGTGAATGGCCCGCGGCGATGCGTGCCAGCAGCGATTGCAGCGTGGCAACCTTCAGTGCCAATCCTGCCGGCAGTGCGGCATCGACGGTGTTGATTTGCGCTTGCATGGCCTGGGTACGGGCTACTTTGCCGCCCTGCGGCGGAACAGCGGGATGGGTTGCACGGCATTGGCCTGGTAGTGGTCGGCCAGTTCGTCGAACGCGGTGATGGCGTCCTCGGCATCCTCACCGTCGCGCAGCAGGAAGGTGTCAAAGCCGCAGCGTTCCATGCCGAGCAACGTGTCCTTGAAGACCGCGCCGATGGCACGCACTTCACCCGTGTAGCGGTAGCGCTCGCGCAGCAACCGTGCCACCGAATAGCCGCGGCCATCGGCAAGGGACGGGAAATTGACGGCAACCAGCGGCAAGCGGGCGAGGTCGGCGGCGATCGCTTCCGGTCCGTCCTTGCTTTCCAGCCAGACACCGGTGCGGCCGGAGCGCGCGGCAAGCGCGTCCTTGCGCGCCAGCCACAGCGACAGGGGAACAATGACATCGCCTTCCGCCGGAACGGAAGGCGGAGCGCCGTCGGCGCCCGACTTAAGCAGATGCCAGGGATCGGTTGCGACGCGGCGCTGTTGGATCAGCTTTGCCATAGACATACTCTTTGAAAGGTTCGGTTCCAATGCGATGCACGACGTCGACGAAGCGTTCGGCGTCGCTGTCGCGGCGGTCCAGGTAGCAGCGCACGAGGCGCTCGATAACGTCGGGCACTTCGGCGCGGGCG
>CAIYPG010000017.1 GCA_903928055.1 uncultured beta proteobacterium
GATCGGTTTGTTCGGATAGTCGCCGGCACCCTGGGCCTGCGCATCTGCAGTCGCCATGGCGGCCATGGCAACAACGGCCAGCACAGATGCCGCCGCGATATTCATGCCTGTTCTGCTCATCGAACCTCCTTGTCGCTCATTTCTGCGCTCACTCGGGCACGATGCCCAGGGACTCCACCACGCCAACCCACTTGCCGATGTTGCGTTCCACTTTCGCGCGGTACTGCGTGGGCGTCTGCGCAGGCGCGGGCTCCGAACCGTCAGCGGCCAGCCTGGCCTTCATATCCGGCAGGTTCATTACCAGGTTGATGTCCCGATTGATGGCTTCGAGTATGGCGGGCGGGGTCTGGCTTTTCGTGAACAGGCCGTAGGCATTGGACATCTCAAAATCCGGCACACCGGCCGCTTCCGACACCGTAGGCACGTCGGGCATGGCCTCGATGCGCTTCAGGCTGGATACACCCAGCGCCCGCACCGAGCCCTGCTTCACCAGGTTGATGGCCGTCAGCGTGGTCAGGAAGCTCTCCTGCACGCGGCCTGTCGCCAGGTCGGTGAGCGAGGCGCCGCCCCCCTTGTAGGGGATGTGAGTCATCTTGATGCCGAACACCGAGTTGAAATACTCCTGTCCGATCATCACCGAAGAACCGATGCCTGGCGTGGCGTAGTTGAGCTCGCCCGGATGGCTCTTGGCATAGGCGATGAGCTCCTTCACGTTGTTGATGGGCAGCGATTTGTGCACCACCAGCAGATAGGGCTGTGTGGTCATCTGCACGATGGGATCGAACATCTTCATGGCATCGAAGTTGGGCGCAACACCAGGCTTGATCTTGAGTGAAGTGGTGCGGTAGTAGGTCACGCCCAGTTCCAGCTGCGTGCCCGAGGACAGCCAGGTATAACCATCGGGCGGGGACTGCGCCAGCATTTCCATGGCAACGATGCCGCCAGCGCTGGGACGGTTTTCCACCAGGAACCCGACATTCCACCTCTCGGTGAGCTTCGCGGTCACTGCACGCACCACGGTATCGACGCCGCCGCCGGCGGCCAGGCCGATCAGGATGCGTACCGGCTTGGCGGGAAATCCGCCGGGCAGACCGGGCGGCTTCTGCGCCAGCGCCGTCAACGGTGCACACATCAAGGCAAGCACTGGCGCGCACAGCGCCGCCCGACGCAACACTCCGGTAGCGGCGCTCATGCGAACAGGAACGCCGGTGGAATTTCGGCGACGTTGTCCAGCGCTTCGAGTTTCCAGAGCTTGTCGAGCAATGCAGTCACCCGCTGGCCGCCGATGCAGTCCTCGGTCATGCCGCGGAACTTGGCCGATATCTCCTCGTCGCTCTTGGGATTGGACAGGTCACCCTTGGTGCCGCCGGACTCGCCGACAATGCGCTCGCCGTCGGCCATGGTCACCGTCACCCGCGTGTGGTGCTCGACCGGCAGGCGGTGGTAGATCTTCGTGAACTCCGGGTTCTCCACCACCTCGACCTTGGCCAGCAGCTTCCTCAGTTCCGGGCTCCAGATATGCGCGTCATTGAACTGCCGCGGCGTGACCGTGCCATCCATCAGTGCGGCTGAAGTCACATAGGGAATGCTGTGGTCGGCGGTCTCGCGCTGCTGCGGGTTCCAGTGGTGTTCGCCGGTGCCCATGTTCTTCTTGGCGGTGTCGTACACCTCCACCTTCACATCCTTTACCTGGTCCAGCCGGCCGCGGATGGCGGCCGAGGCTTTTTCGGCGGCAAGGATGGAGGAGATGGTGGTGGCGCAGGAGGACCGCTGCTTGATCAGCGTGTCTTCGATCTTGAACGTCGAACTCTTGCCCCCTTCGCTCCATCCCATGGGCGCGAGCGTGAACGGTCCTGATACATGCTTGCACCAGCCGTGGTTGCCCTCGAACGGGAGGTGCGGGCCTTCCATGCCTTCGGCGGCGAGGATGGCGGCGAACACGCCGGAGCGGCCGGCCTGCCCCGCCGCCACTGCCTTCCACATCGACAGATGTCCCGTCCTCACCTGCTTGACGATGTTGTTCGCCACCGCCGCCATGGAGATGGCATGCGACGTCTGTTCCTTTGACAGCTTCATCAACCGTGCCGAGGCGGCAGCCACGCCGATGACGGCAAAGGTCGAGCAGTCAAAGCCCGGTTCCTTGATGGCATCGGACAGGCGGAGGTAGAACTCGTAGCCCAGCACCACGGCTGTGATCAGTTCACGGCCACTGGCCTTGGTCTGCTCGGCCACTGCGAGGATGGGCACCAGCACGTCGCTCGGGTGCCCGCCGCGGCTGCCCGGCCAGTGATAGACGTCGTTCATCTCCACGTAGCGCGCCGCCGTGCCGTTGGCAAAGGCGGCCATGTCAGGCGTGGTGCGGATGCGGGTGCCGATGACGGTGGCACCGTCGGGGTCAGGAATGCGCGCGGCGATGTTGCGCGCCAGCTGGCAGGGCTGGCCGAAATAGCCGCCGACCAGCGCGCCCAGGGTGTCGATGATGCGCACCTTGGCGGCATGGATCGCCTGCGGCGACAGCTTCGAGTAGTCAAGTGTGCAGGCGTAGTCGGTAAGCAATGCCTGAATGGAGTCGATGCCGCCGATTGCGCCGTGTTCAACTGGTTTGTTCATGCTGCGCCTCCTGGGTTATCCGGTAACCGTTTATGAAGATAACAATTCTGCTGTTAATTCTATTCAATATGACATTAAATAATGAAAGTGATCACGATCATTCCGGCGTTATTCCCGAAGCCCTCACCACTTCGGTGAAGCGCGCAATGCGTTTCTCCACCTGTGCGCGGTACTGCGCCGGGGTATGCGGGGGAACGGGATCGGCGCCGTCGGCCGCCAGCCTGGCCTTCACGTCCGGCTGGAACAGCACCTGCGTCACATCGTGATTGATCGCCGCGATGATCACTGCCGGCGTGGGTGCCACCGTAAACAGGCCATAGTTGTTGTTCATCTCGAAATCGCCCATGCCGGACTCGGCCATGGTCGGCACATCGGGCAGCGCGTCAACCCGCCGGGCGCTGGTGACAGCCAGTGCCCGGGCCGTGCCGGCCTTGAGCAGGGGCGATGCGCCCAGTGTGGTGATGAAGCTCAGTTGCACCCGCCCTCCGGCCAGGTCGATGGCCACCGCACCCGCGCCCTTGTAGGGAATATGCGTCATCTTCACGCCGGCCAGCGCATCGAAATTCTCGTGGCCGATGTGTCCCGCGGAACCCAGCCCTGCGGTGGCGTAGTTGAGCTCTCCCGGTTTTGCTTTCGCCAGCGCGATGAGTTCCTTCACCGACTTCGCAGGCAGCGAATTGGTCACCATGAGGAGGTAGGGTTGCGAAGTCATCTGCACGATGGGCTCGTAGCTCTTCATCACGTCGAAATTGACGCGCTTGAAAACCGCAGCCAGCTCAAGCTGGCTGCCCGAAGCGAGCCAGGTGTAGCCGTCGGGCACCGACTGGGCCAGCATGTCCATGGCCAGCACGCCGCCTGAGGCCGGGCGATTGTCGGCGATGATGGACACACCCCACTTCTCCGAGAGCTTCTGCCCCATGGAACGCACCAGGATGTCGGTGCCGCCGCCGGCGGCAAGTCCGATCAGAACGCGCACCGGCTTGTTGGGATAGTTGTTGGGCAGGCCCGGGGGTTTCTGCGCCAGCGCCGCGGCCGATGCCAGCCATGTCAGGAATGCCAGTGCCATCAGGGGAATGCGAAGGTTCTTCATGTTCGGCTTTCAGGAGTCGGGGGTGATGCCGGCGGACTTCACCACCTCGGTGAAGCGTTTGATGTGCTGCTCGACCTGCGCACGATACTGCGCCGGCGTGTGCGGTCCCTGCGGCTCGGCGCCGTCGGCAGCCAGCCTGGCCTTCATGTCAGGCAACTGCAGCACCTGCGTGACCTCGCGATTGATGCCCGCGATGATGGCAGGCGGCGTCTGCGCTGCGATGAACAGTCCGTAGTTGTTGCTCATCTCGAAATCGGGAACGCCCGCTTCGGCAATCGTGGGCACGTCCGGCAGGGAATCCAGGCGCTTCAGGCTGGTGATACCCAGTGCCCGCACCGAACCGTTCTTCACCAGGTTGATGCCGGAGATGGTGGTGAGAAAGCTCAGTTGCACCCTGCCGCTGGACAGGTCGGTGAGCGAGGCGCCGCCGCCCCTGTAGGGAATGTGGGTCATCTTCACACCGGCCAGCGAGTTGAACAGCTCATGCCCGATGTGCCCTGCCGAGCCGGGTCCGGCGCTGGAGTAGTTGAGCTCGCCCGGCTTCGCCTTGGCGAGGGCGATCAGTTCCCCGACCGTCTTCACCGGCACCGCGGCATTGACCACCAGCAGGTAGGGTTGCGAAGTCATCTGCACCACGGGCTCGATGGCCTTCATGACGTCGAACCTGGCACGCTGGAACACCACCGAGAGCTCGAGCTGGCTGCCCGAGGCCAGCCAGGTGTAGCCGTCCGGTGTCGATTGGGCGAGCATGTCCATGGCCACCACCCCGCCGGCCGTCAGACGGTTTTCCACGACGATGGCGGTGTTCCATTTTTCCGCGAGTCTCTGGCCCAGCGTGCGCGACAGGATGTCCATGCCGCCACCGGCCGAGAGGCCGATCAGGATGCGAACCGGCTTGCTCGGATAGCTGCCGGGCAGGCCCGCTGGTTTCTGGGCCAGCGCAGCAGATGCCGCAACCAGCAGCATCATCCCGCCCGCCAGAACAATGCGTTTCATCATAGTGTCCTCAGGAATCGGGCGTGATGCCCGCAGACCTGACCACCTCGCTGTAGCGCCGGATGTGCTGCTCCACCAGCGCCCGGTACTGCGCCGGCGTATGCGCCGGCGGCGCCGTGGCTCCGTCGGCGGCAAGCTTGGCCTGCATGTCCGGCTGGGCCAACGCCTGCGTCACCTCGTTGTTGATGGCGGCGATGAGTGCCGGCGGCGTCTTCGCCGGGACAAACAGGCCGTAGGCATTGCCCAGCTCGAAATCGGGCACGCCCGCCTCCGAAACGGTTGGCACATCCGGCATGCTCTCGACACGCTTCAGGCTGCTCACCGCCAGCGCCCGCACCGAGCCGTTTTTCATGAGCGGCGTGGCTGAGAGCGTGGGCATGAAGGCCAGTTGCAGGCGCCCGCCCACCAGATCGGGGATGACGGCACCACCACCCTTGTACGGAATATGGGTCATCCTGACGCCGGCCTGCATGTCCAGCAGCTCATGGCCCAGATGGCCGAGCGAGCCGGGCCCGGCGCTTCCATAGTTGAGCTCACCCGGCTTCGCTTTGGCCATGGCAAGCAGTTCCTTCACCGATTTCACCGGCAGTGCGGCATTCACCACCAGCACATAGGGCTGCGCGCTGATCTGCACCATGGGCTCGAAAGCCTTGAGCACATCGAAGTTGACACGCTTGAACACCACCGTGAGTTCGAGCTGGCTGCCCGAGGCCAGCCAGGTATAGCCATCGGGCGCAGACTGGCTGAGCATCTCCATGGCAACCACGCCCCCAGCAGTGGGCCGGTTTTCCACCACCACGCTCTGCCCCCATTTCTCGGAAAGCTTGAGCGAGGCGGCGCGCGCCATGATGTCCAGTCCGCCACCGGCTGCAAGGCCGATCAGCACCCGCACCGGCTTGTTCGGGTAGCCGCCTGGCAGACCGGAAGGCCTTTGTGCCTGCGCAACAACAGGCGCCAGCATCAGCAGCGCTGCCATCACTCCCGCAAAATGAGAACGCGTCACCAACGGATTCCTCCTCAGGAGTCGGGCGTGATGCCCGACGTTTTGACCACTGCACTCCAGCGCGCAATGCTGGCCTCGACGCGGGCGCGGTACTGGGCCGGGGTATGTACAGGCGGCGCCGTCGAACCATCCGCGGCCAGCCTTGCCTTCATGTCCGGTGCCGCCAGTACCTGCGTCACCTCGCGGTTGATGGCCGCGATCAGCGCAGGCGGCGTCTTCGCCGTGACATACAGGCCGTAATTGTTGGTGAGTTCATAGTCCGTCACGCCCGCCTCGGAGACCGTGGGAATGTCGGGCATGCTGTCCAGGCGCTGCAGGCTGGTCACGCCCAGCGGACGCACCGAACCGTTGTTGATGAGGTTGACGGCCGACAGCGTGGGCATGAAGGCCAGTTGTATGCGTCCGCCCACCAGGTCGGGGATCATCGCGCCGCCCCCCTTGTAGGGAATGTGCGTCATCTTCACGCCGGCCTGGATATTCATGAGCTCATGGCCGAGGTGCGCCGTCGAGCCCGGACCTGCCGTGGCGTAATTCAGTTCACCCGGCTTCGCCCTGGCCAGTGCAATCAGCTCCTTGACCGATTTGACCGGCAGCGCGGAATTGACGACCAGCACATAGGGCTGGACGGTCATCTGCACCATGGGCTCGAGAACCTTGAGCACATCGAAACTCGTGCGCTTGAAGACCACGGTGAGGTCCAGTTGCCCGCCCGAGGCAAGCCAGTTGTAGCCATCAGGCGCCGACTGCGCCACCGCCTCGATGGCGACGATGCCGCCGGCAGTGGGCCGGTTTTCCACCACCACGCTCTGTCCCCAGCGCTCGCCGAGCTTGACCGACAGTGCGCGGCAGAGAATGTCGATGCCGCCTCCGGCTGCGAGGCCGATGAGAATGCGCGTGGGCTTCGTGGGGAAATTGCCCGGAAGCGCGGGAGGCTTCTGCGCCTGCGCAACAAAAGAAGCGCCTGCCATGAGCACGGCTGCGACGGCACGCAGACATGCGGTGAAGCGAACTGTCCTGACGACCATCTTCCTTCCTCCAATGACAAAACGGACGTCATGCGTCCATCCGGTCATTATGGCGCTGGCAGCGCGCGCCCCGCTTCGCAAGCCACGCGCTGCAACGCCTTATCCGTTTACCCCGCCGTGATCTTCACCTCGTCGCCCACCACCGTGAACTTGTGGTCGAAGCCCTCGGAAGCCCAGTCCATGTAGCGCACCATGTCATCGAAGCGCGGGTCGCCGTTCTTCAGCACTTCCGGACGGTATTTCGTGTCGATCATCATGGGCAGGAAGGACACCTCCTTCACGCCCTGCTTGGACAGGATGGCCTTGGCCAGCAGCGTGCGCTTGGCGTCGGTGCCATAGGGCAGCAGCGGGTAGTTCGGGTCCTGATCCGCATGGTTGCGCAGCGCGCCATGCACCCAGGGGGTCTCGTCCCACTTGTGCGAGCGCTTCGGCTTGGTCATGCAGAAGTTGGACAGGCTGTAGAAGATCGCCTTGCCCTTGTACATCTCGATGGCCTTGGGCACGTGCGCATGGTGGCCGATGATCATGTCTGCACCGGCATCGATGCTGGCGCGTGCCGCAATCTGCTGGTAGTCGGCAATGATGCGCGGCGCCCAGATGACGCCCCAGTGGAAAGCCACCATCAGCACGTCCACCTTCGAACGCAATGCCTTGATGTCATCGACGATCATCTGCATGTCCTGCTCATCGGGCTGGGTCAGCACGCGGGCCGAGGCATGCGGCCCGCGGTTTTCGACCTGCGTCTTGACGCGCAGCGTGGCAATGCCCGGCTTACCGGCGCCCGCCTCACCACCGCCCGGCGTCACCGAGCAATAGCCGAGGAAGCCCACCTTGATGCCGTTCTTCTCGACAATGGCGGGTATGCGCGCCTCGTCGAGGTCCTTGCCGGCGCCGGTGGGGACGATGCCCTTGGAGATCAGCAGCGCACGCGTGTCGATTAGCGCATCGGCGCCGAAGTCCCACATGTGGTTGTTGGCAATGGTCGCGGCCTGAAAACCGCAGTCAGTGAAAATCTGCGCCATGGATGGCGGCTGACGGCCGTGCGGCTGGCCGTCGTCGCCCCGCGCATTGGCACCGCGGGTGGAATACTGCCGTTCGCAGTTCGTGAAGCGCAGGTCCGCAGCCAGCAGCGTCGGACGCACCAGTTCGGTGTAACGCTCGACGGGGAATCCGTCATTGGGTCCATGCGTGGGCCCACAGTCACCGGTCGCGATAAAGGAAATGTCTGCCATACCTGCCTCCTGTTGCTGCAACGTCGGGATTCATACCGGGCCGGCGGCGCCGGTCCGAAGTGACACACGCCCTCATGAACCGCAGGCGCTTTTTATTAGTGTTTTCAGTCTATAGCGACGGCGCTCCTGCCGCCATCAGTACCTGATGCAAACCAGTTTTGCCGAAAACGTATCCAACGGCCTTACCCCCCTTTCAAAGGGGGCGGACGCGGCGCAGCCGCGCCGGGGGATTTTGCGGGCTGGATTCATCCAAACTGTTTGCATGCGCTCAAAATCCCCCCACTTGCCTTCGGCAAGTCGGCACCCTTTGACAGGGGGGCAAGGCCGTTCAACCCCGTGCGCTCACCACCACCTCATCGCCCTGCACCGTGAAGCGGTGGTCGTAATCCTCGGAAGCCCAGTCCATGTACTTCACCATGTCGTCAAAGCGCGGATCGCCGCTGCGCAATATCTCCGGCCGCAACTGCTTGTCGATGAGCGTGGGCAGGAAGGACACCTTGTCCACGCCCTTCTTTGAGAACACTGCCTTGGCCACCATGCTGCGCTTGGCATCGGTGCCGTAGGCCAGATGCGGATATTCCGGGTCCAGTTCCACGCCATATTTCCGCTTGAAGGCGGCGGCCTTCTTCGCGTTCTTGGCGGTGGAGCCCATGATGAAATTGCTCAGGGAGTAGAAACACACCTTGCCCTTGTAGACGTGAATCGCCTTGGGCACATGGGCGTGATGCCCGAGGATGAGGTCGGCGCCGGCATCGAATGCGGCCTTGGCGGCGGTGGTCTGGTAGTCGGCGATCATGCGTGGAATGAAATGGATGCCCCAGTGGTGCGACACCACCACGGCGTCGGCGTTCTGCTTCGCCTTCGCGATGTCCTCCGCCATGCCTTCCAGGTCCTCCTCGTAGGGCACGGTGACCACTTTCGGCGGCACGCCGGGCTGATACTCCGGGGACTCGTAATAGGTGTGGGCGCGCAGCGGCGCCACGCCCACCTTGTTTTCTTCGGCGGCATAGCCGTCGTTCAGCACCGAGCAATAGGCCAGGATGGCCACGCGCACGCCATTGGCATCAATGAAAGCGGGCTTGCGCGCCTCTTCGAGATTGCGCCCGGCACCGATCACCTGGAAGCCCTGCTTGCGAAACAACTCAATGGTGTCCAGCAGCGCATCGCCGCCCCAGTCCATGGCATGGTTGCTGGCGACGGACAGCACGTTGAAACCGCATTCCTTGAACACCGAGGCCATGTGCGGCGGCAGGCGGCTGTGGCCGCCGCCGGAATGCACCTGCAGCGAACCGCGATCGGAATAGACACGCTCGACCTGGCCGAAGCGGATGTCGGCGCCGCCCAGTTGCGACTTCACCAGCGCCGCATACTGGTCCACGGGCTCGTGTATTGGACCTACGTCGCCGCATGCCAGCAACGTCACCTGATTGTTCGCCATGACTCCTCCTGTTTCGGGACTGCGCAGTCGGGCTGCGCCTTTGTTGAACGCTTGTTGAACACTTATTGCCATTCTATGCCTGTGCGCAGCGCTCCAACATGCTCCACAGGCGCAAAACTGTTTTGCGGATCACACCCTATCGCGGTCGGTCGCGCTGTCTGATACTCGAGCCAAGATCGCCGGCCCTCATCCTGATGTGTGCGGGGCCCAAGGCGGCAATGACCCGCCTCATGCGACGGGCGATGCGCATCAGCCGGGCACCAGGCAGACATCGCCCGCGAAAAAGCTGTTTTCAAGATACCGGAGCTGACACCGTTCAGCTGCTGCAACACATTTGGAGGAGAAGCATGGTGAACAAGACACGCTGCCTGCTGGGCCTGATCACGCTGTGCTGCGCCATTCCGGCGCACGCGCAGAAACCCGGCGGACTTCCCGGTAATTTTCCTGCCAGGCCGGTGAGAGTGATCATCGGCTCATCACCGGGGGGCGGCACGGACATCATTGCGCGCCTCATCATCACCCGGCTGGCCGAACGCTGGGGACACACATTCGTGGCCGAGAACATGGCCTCCGGCATCGGCGGCGTGGTGGCCATGGACGTGGCGGTCAAGGCGCCCGCCGACGGCTACACACAACTGGTGAGTTCCAACAGTGCCGTGGTCAACGCTGCGGTGGTCAGCCGCGCCAATGCGGCCTATGACGTTCGCACGGCGCTGGTGCCGATTGCGCAGTTCACCTCGCAACCTTACGTCCTGGGCGTAAGCAATGACGTGCCGGCTGCGAACTTCAAGGAACTGCTCGCCTACGTGAAGGCACACCCGGGCACGGTCAACTACGCATCGGGCGGAATCGGCACAGCAGCGCACATCGGCATGGAGGAACTCAAGCGCTCGGCGGGACTGGACATGCTGCACATCCCGTACAAGGGAATCGGCCCCGCCATCGTCGACATGATGGGCGGCAGGGTGCAGATGCTGTTCGGAGGCGTACTTTCGGTCATGCCGCCGTCACGGGCGGGCAAGATCAAGGCGATGGCAGTCACGAGCGCGAAACGCTCTTCCCTGCTGCCGGACCTGCCCACCATTGCCGAAAGCGGCGTCCCCGGATTCGAGATGACGGGATGGTACGGACTGCTTGGACCGGCTGGCATTCCCGCCCCCATCATCGCCGCAGTGAATCGTGGCGTGCAGGACGTGCTGCGCATGCCCGAGGTCCAGCAGAAACTCGCTGCCGATGGCGCGGATGCGCCGCTCGCGAACCCTGAACAGTTCCGCGAAACCATGCTGTCGGAAATCGACCGGGTATCCAAGCTGGTGAAGGAAACCGGACTCAAGCTGGAGTAGGCCCCGCCCCGATCCATGACGCCATCCGTGATGTGAAGGAGAAAGTGCATGATTGCCTCCCGAATGCAGCAGGCCCCTGTTTCCAGAATGGTGTCCGCGGTGGTTTCCGCGGTTGCAGTATTCATGACGGGCCACGCCCTGGCGCAGAACCCGCCGCCGCTGCCGGGCAACTATCCCTCCAGGCCCATCAAGATTCTCGTCGGCGGATCTCCCGGTGGCGGCACCGACATCATCGCCCGCGTCCTGGCACAGAAGCTGGGCGAGAAATGGGGCCGCCAGGTCCTGGTGGAAAACCGCGTCTCCGGACTGGGCAGCATCATCGCGATGGAGGCCACCGCCAAGGCACCGCCTGACGGCTACACACTGCATCTGGCCTCCAGCAGCGCCTACATGAACGCTGCACTGGTGACCAAGGTGCCCTACGATATCCGCACTGCGTTCGCGCCCATCGCGCAGCTCACCTCACAGCCGTATGTATTGGTGCTCAACAAGGATGTTCCCGCCAGTTCGGTCAGGGAACTGATTGCCTACGCGCGGACCCGGACCGGCGGCCTGAGCTACGGCACTTCCGGTGCCGGCACCGCCTCGCACCTCGGCATGGAACTGCTCAAGTCCATGGCCGGAGTGGACATGGTGCAAATCAACTACAAGGGCGCGGGGCAGGCATTTGTCGACCTGCTCGGCGGGCAGGTCCAGCTCATGTTTTCCAGTGCAATTTCCGCCACACCCATGGCCAAGGCCGGCAAGGTGAAGGCGGTGGGTGTCGGCAGCCTGAAGCGCTCCAGGCTGCTTGCCGACCTGCCGACGATTTCCGAATCCGGACTGCCCGGGTTTGAACTCACCGGCTGGTACGGCCTGATTGGCACCGGCGGCAGCCCGGCCCCCATCGTGCAGGCGCTGAACCGGGAGAGCTCCCGGATCATGAATTCGCCGGAAATGCAGGCCAAGCTGGCGGCCGACGGCGCCGAAGCGCCGGAGCCTCGCACCCCGGCCCAGTTCGGTGCAGCCATCAATGAAGAAATAGACAAGTGGGCCCGGGTCATCAAGACGGCCAACCTCAAATTCGACGACTGATCATTGACGGCGTATTACCGCGCACGACGTCCCGGCCGACGACGTCGGCTAGCGATCGATGATGATCTTTTCCTCGATGAAATAACCGTTGAAGCCGCCGATGAAGATCGCGCCATCGCCATGCAGGGCCTTCAGCTCAGGGGATGCGGCGGCACGCTCGAAGTCGGCCATGCTGTCGTACCACATCTCCACCACCCCATCGATCTGCGCTTCGATGGCCGGGATGTCGTGGCGCGCCGGACGGTCGGTGACGATGTGGTTCTGCACATAACGGCGTATGCCGGGAACGGCCAGCGACATCGGGCCGTGCACCTCGCGCCAGTGCCTGGCAAATTGTTCGCGGGTCATGCCCGGCCGGGCGCGCAACAGGCCAATGGTCTTGATCATTGTGTTCCTCCGAAAATGGTCGATGCCCCTCAACGCTCCCGGGGCACGTCCAGTCTAGCCGCACATGCCCGGTGCCTACGGGAAAGCAGCTTTACGCATTCCGGAATCCGGCCCGGCGACGGAACCTCCGGCCAATGCGTGGCGAAAGCCGGAAAATGCCCGTTTTCACACAAATTTCCCCCAAAAAACAGCGGTCTGCGTTGCCCCAAAGCAGGGCATCACGTATACTGCGCCCGGTGTCGCCACGGTCCCGCACCAGGCACTTCCGGAACACACGGCACCAACTGACAACAATCACAAGTCTGCTTGATGGCATCGAATAAAACGGCGCTCCTCACCGGCTCGATTTTCGCGATATTCCTGACGGTTTTCGCGACCGCCTCCACCCCCGCCATTGCGGCCACCCCCGCCACGGCGAGCATCCCTTCCTCTGTTCCACCTTCATCCGGCCTGCGCGTGTCCACGGACATCGGCGCCTCGGTGCGGGTGAACTCCGTGGCCCGCGTGCTTGCCGGCCTGCCGCCCACCTACCCCGGACATTTCGAGCTGGCAGAGACGCCGGCCTGGAAAGAACACAGCGCGGCCATGCGCGCGGCCTGGGCGCAGGTCAGCGCACATCGCGTCGCCGCCATGTCGGCCTGGCGCGACACCGCCATCAGCACTGCCTGCCCCGCCGGCAAGACACTGCTCTATCCGTTCAGCGGCCCGGACTTCTTCAACGCCTACTGGCTGTTCCCGAACTGCGAGAACTACGTGCTGTTCGGCCTGGAGCATGCGGGCGATGTGCCCGACCTCGAGACCGTCCCCGAACGTGACATGGGCCGCCTGTTCGCGGACGTGCGTACCGCCATGTCGGACCTGCTCGACCGGAACTACTTCATCACCGAGAACATGTCGCGCCAGTTGCGCACGGCGCAACTGCGCGGCGTGACGCCGCTGCTCATCATCCCCATGGCGATGTCGGATTTGGAAATCCTGCGCATCATTCCGCATGAACTGCCGCGCCAGGTGCGCGCACGCATGCAGCTCACCGCTGCGCAACAGAAGGCCGATGCGATGAAGGCCGACCCGATGAACGAACTGAAGACCATCGAGCACCCCGTATCGAAGCGCGCCCCGATGCGCCAGTTGAGCGGCATCACGATCGAATTCCGCAGGCCCGGCAGCAGCGTCGTGCAGCGCCTGCACTACTTCACGCTGGATGCCACGGACAACGGGCTCGAGCACTACCCGGAATTCATCACCTACCTGAACAGCCTCGCACCGACGAACACCTTCCTCAAGGCCGCCTCCTACCTGCTGCACGGCCGCGAGTTCCGCAAGCTGCGCACCACGCTGCTCAACGTCAGCGATTTCCTTGTGCAGGACGACACCGGCATCCCCTACGACTCCCTGCTGCCGAAGCGCTGGGATGTGCATCTGTATGGCACCTACGAGACGCCGATCCCGCCGTTCCAGCGCGCCTTCCAGCCCAGCCTCGACAAGGCCTATCGCGCAGCACGGCCAGATCCGCTGCCCTTCGAGTTCGGCTACAACTTCTCCGACAAGCGCGACAACCGCTCCAACGTGCTGGTCGGACGCCGCGTCGCCCCGGAGTCCATGCCCATCCCGCCGAACGTGGCCAGTGCGGCCGCCGGCCCGGTCAAGGTGGCGCAGAAGCAGCGCGCGCCGCGGCTTGCCCGCCGCTAAATACGACCTGCTTCGGCCGGCCCTCTTCGGATTGGCCGGACTGGCCGGCCTGATGCTGCTGTGCGGCTGTGCCCCGATGACCCGCCCCGATAGCGCACCACCGACCATCTCCAGCCGCTATTTCACGTCCTCCGATGGCGTGCGCCTGCATGTCCTCGAAGCCGGCACCGCACGCAATGCGGCAAGCGAATCCGTCATCGTGCTGGTCCCCGGATGGTCGATGCCGGCCTCGATCTGGCAATCACAGCTCGAAGGACTCGGCAGGAACCACCGCGTCGTCGCCTTTGACCCAAGGGGCCAGGGAAGGTCCGAGGTTCCGGCGCAGGGTTACCACATCGACCGTCGCGCCGACGACCTGCACGATCTCATCGGGCAATATTCCAGCGTGGTGCTGGTGGGCTGGTCGCTGGGCGCACTGGAGGCACTGCAGTACCTGGACCGCCACGGCGACGACAGGATTGCCGCGCTGGTGCTCGTGGACAGTTCCGTCGGTGAGGGGCCGGCCTCTGCACCCAGCCAGTTCCCGGACGCGCTGCGCGGCGACCGGCGCACTACGGTCAGCGATTTCATTCACGCGATATTTGCAAAGCCGCGTTCCGATGCGGAGAACAATGCGCTGCTTGAATCGGCACTGCAGATGCCGCTGGAACAGAGCATCGCGCTGTTTCCCTCGACCGTTCCGCGCGAACACTGGCGCGATCTCGCGCACGGCTTCAGAAAACCCCTGCTGTACATCGCCACGCCACAGTTCGCCGGCCAGGCCCGTGAACTGCAGGCTGCACGCCCTGCCACGCAGGTCGGGGTGTTCGAGTCGGCGGGCCATGCGCTGTTCGTGGATGAGCCGGAGCAGTTCAACCGGCTCCTGGAGGATTTCTTGTCGGCAAAGCAACCGCCCCAATAGCGGTTGAGCCCTCAATGCATGGGAACGGGTATTCCCGGCTGTCGCCTGTCGAATGACGCTCGCTATTGCGACAGAAACTGATCCAGCGCCAGTCCCGGTGTCTTGAAGAATTTCTCCCACTTGGCAAAATCCCTGTCGATCGCGGCCCTGAAGTCGGCGGGCGTATTGGCCGGCGCCGGCTCGACGTCATCCACCGCCAGCTTGGTCCTGAACGCCGGCGCACGGATGATGTCGTTCGATTCGCGATTCAGCGCGAGGATGATGGCTGGCGGCGTAGCCGCGGGCGCGTACAGGCCGTATGAATTGCTCAGGTCGTAGCCGGGCAATCCGCTTTCTTCGATGGTCGGAACGTCAGGCTGCGATTGCGCGCGCTGGCGCGCCGTGATCCCGAGGGCCCTGAGTTTGCCCGCGCGGATGTGCGGCCCCACGGAAACGCTGGTGGCCAGGAACACCTGGATCTGCCCGCTGATCAGATCGACCATCGCCGGCCCACCACCCTTGTAGGGAATGTGCAGCATCTCCACGCCCGCCATGGATTTGAACAGTTCCATGCCCAAATGGGCAAGGGAGCCGTTTCCCGTGGACCCGTAGCTCAGGGAACCCGGCTTGCTCTTTGCCAGCGCCAGCAACTCCTTGACCGAGGCGGCAGGAACAGCGGCATTGGTGACCAGCACATACGATTGGGTGGTGAGCTGTACCACCGGCGCATACACCTCGCGCATGTCGAACGGTGCCTTCTTCAACACCGTGGTGATCACGAGCTGGCTACCGCCCAGATAGATCATGTACCCGTCCGGCGGCGCCTTGGCCACCGCCTCCATGGCGATGACTCCAGTGCCACCGCTGCGGTTTTCCACCAGCGCGGAACGGCCCCAGCGCTCGGAGAGTTGCTGCGCCACCATGCGCGCGATGGTGTCAGTCCCACCGCCCGGCGGATTGCCTACGATCACTCGGATGGGCTTGTTCGGGTAGCCGCCGGGCAGGTTATCCGGCGGTTTCTGCGCCTGGCCGGTTCCGGTGGTCAGCACCAGCACCAAAAACAGCAACTGCGCCGAAATTGTGTTCAGCCTTTGCATGCCGTCCCCCTCGAATTACCTGGATATTGTGCCGCGCCGACTATAGCCCCTCTGCGGGCTGGGCATCATATCTGCACTCGCAAAGCAGTTTTTCCCAATCCAACCGATGCGCCAACCGGCTTTGAAGCTGCTGCGGTCACACACATGATGGCGCCCATACCGATGTCACGAACTGCATGCTGCTCGCAGCCCTGCCGGGCAGGGTCGGCGATAGCGAGCGCAAGGTCATCACGAACACGGATGCCGACGGCGCCGTTCCACGAGCTGCATCACCAGAAACGACGGCGGTGTGATCGGACTGTAATCGATGTTCAGCGCCGCATGGCTTTCTGCTTTGCGGCCATCCTGGCAATCATCGGTGCTGGCCTCGCAGCCTTCTTCATCGCCTTTTTCCGGGGTCCGGCCTTTTTCGGCAAGCCGGGCCTGGCCTCGGGATTGAGGATATTGGCCGGGGTTCTTCCGCGCTGGATGAAGTCGCGGATGTTCGCGATGCCCAGATGGAACGAGCGCACCACGCCCTCCCTGCCCCGGCTCGCCACGTGCGGCGTCAGGCAGACGCATGGCGCCCCCACCAGCGGGTTGTCAGGGCTGATGGGCTCCATGGAGAATACGTCGATGGCTGCGCCGGCAACCTTGCCCGAATCCAGCGCACGGCGCAGCGCAAGCTCGTCGACGATGCCGCCGCGCGCGGTGCAGACGATGAACACGCCATCCTTCATCAGCGCAAACTCCCTGGCACCCAGCATGTGATGCGTGTGCTCGTCCAGCGGGACATGCACGCTGATGACATCGGCGCGACTGCACAGCGTGTCAAGGCCCACCCGTTTCGCGCCCAGCTTCTGCGCCGTGGCCCTGTGGGCATGGGCATTGATGTCACAGTAGATGATGCGCATCCCGAAGCCCTGCGCGCGCAGTGCGAGCTTGTGACCGATATCGCCAAAACCGAGGATACCCAGGGTCTTGCCCTCCGTTTCCAGCGCAGCAATGCCTTCATGCCGCGCGGCCTCCCAGTCCAGCCCGCCCTTCATCGCGGTCACCGTGGGAATGTAATTGCGGATCAGGCTGAGTGTCGACAGCATGGCGAAGTCGGCACTGCGGCCGCTGTTGGTGTCGGCGTTATTGCAGCACAGGATGCCGCGCGCCGTGGCTGCCGCAATGTCGATGCCGTCGTAGCCCGTGCCGCTGGTCTGGATCATTTTCAGGCCGGGGCATGCCTCCAGCACCTGCGCGGTGACCGGTGCGGCGGTCACGTAAAAGGCATCGCACTCCGACAACCGCCTCAGCTGTTCGGCGCCATAGGCCGCGTCCTTGCGACACTCGACCACGACGAAGGGCACATCGCGCGGCAGCATGTGCACCTCCTCCCGCATCGGACCATGAATGAATGCAAGCTTCATTTCCCCTCCTTCGGATTTCAGGCGTACTTTCTCACGACGCGGAAATTCATGCGTACTCAACACACGCGCATGCATGACACCGATATGTGAAGCGACATGTGCCCACCACTGCCGGGGTTGAAAGCAGACTGCATTCAACGTGAAGAACATCTTGCAAGACAGCTTCGTGACAGCTTGACGCAGTTCATTTTCATTAAGCAAAAAAATTTTTTGAAGTTACAGTTTCGCGACAGCTATCGACAAATTGATTGGGATAACATTCCCGATCATGAGCATCAATCGAGTCATCACTGTTTTTCTTGCCGCTGTCCTGACCTGCCCCACGCTCGGCCTGGGCGAGGAGTTGCCGCTCTCGCTCGAACAGGCCCGGGCCCGGCTGGAAACTGGCAATCGTGAGATCCAGGCGGCGCGCCTGGCGCTCGAACTGGCAAAGTCCCAGGTCACGATTGCAGGTGCGGTTCCGAATCCCACACTGACTACGCAAGCCACCAGCATCAATCCGTCGCGGGGCCTGGGGCCCGGGAGCCTGCAGAACAAACAGATGGACAGCGTGCTGCACATCGACCAGCTTCTGGAACGCGGCGGAAAGCGCGAATTGCGCATCGCCACTGCAGACGCGTTGATTGTGGCGGCACAACGCGACCTGGCCGAAACACGACGGCAGCAGCAACTCGCGATGGGAAGCGCCTATTACGACCTGAAGCTCGCGCTCGAACGACAGCGCGTCCTCATGGAAACAGTGAACCTGCAGGAACAGTCATTGAATGCCGCCAGGCGCAGGCTCGCTGCCGGAGATGTCCCCCGGTCGGAAGTCATCCGGCTGGAACTGGAAGCGCTGCGCGCGGCCAATGACGCGCGCAGCGCCCAGGCCGACGTCAGCCACGCGCGCCAGGCGCTCGAACTGTTCTTTGGCGCTGACGCGAAATCCGGGGAATTCATCCCCACGGATGACTGGCCAGGGGACATTCCTCCCGAGGCATCCACGCTGCCCTCGCTCGAACAACTTGAGTTGAGGGCCGATGTGCGCGCCGCCCAGGCGCGCGTTGCCGCATCCGAGCAGAACCGGGAGCTGGCCCGCCAGCTGCGGACACGCGACGTGACCGTCGGCGCGCAGATCGAGCGGTTCCCGCCGGATTCCGGGGTGAGCTTCGGCGTGAGCGTCAGCATCCCCTTGTTCACGAACTACCATTACGAAGGTGAAATTTCCCAGGCGGAAGCGGAACTGACCGCTGCAACGGCCGCGCGGGAGCGACAGTTGTTCATCGCGCTGACCGACGCCAAACGCGCGCAGACCGACCTGCTTGCGGCTGCCGAGCGCCGGCATCGATTGACAGACGAACTCCTGCCGCAGGCGAAGCAGGCGCTGCAATCGGCGGAGTTTGCCTACCAGCACGGCGCAACCACCCTGCTTGACCTGCTGGATGCGCGTCGCACGATGCGCGCCGTCGATCTTGAGGCAACGGCGGCAATGGCCGACTTCGCCAAGGCAAGAGCCGCCTGGCTTTCTGCTCAAACACCCGATATGGAAACCCGGTAATGCGTGCAAACACCACTCACATGAAACGAATCGGCCTGGGTGTGGCTGTGCTGGCCCTGTTGGGAGCATTGGTCGCATGGCAGCTATTCCCTCCAGCCGAACTGCCTGCCGACGGAAAAGCAGTTACCGGCATCGCCCGGGAGCCGGAGGTACTGCGATATCCGGTTGGTGCTCCCGAACTTGCGTCCCTGAAAACAAAAGCAGTCGAGTTTGTTCCATTGCCGCTTTCCGAGCCCCTCAATGCGCGAATCGTCTATGACGAGAACGTCACGGCCAGGGTGTCATCACCCATCGCCGGCCGTGTTACGGCGCTGAGGCTGCAGCCTGGCGACACGGTCAGGGCCGGAGAAACCCTGCTGCAACTGGACTCTCCCGATCTCGCGGTGGCCGTGACCGACACCGACAAGGCGGCTGCCGATGAACTGCGCAAGAAGGCTGCGCTGGACCGGGCGCAACTGCTGACCGAAGGCGGCGTGCTCGCGCGCAAGGATCTCGAAAATGCAGAGGCTGATTACCAGCAGGCAAAGGCCGAAACGCAACGCGCCAGGCTGCGCCTCCATAATCTTGCACCGCATGGCGCATCCGGCAGCGGATTCGCCCTGCCCGCGCCGCTCTCCGGGGTCATTGCCGACCGCCATGTGAATCCCGGAATGGAGGTGCGGCCGGATCTTCCCGATCCGCTGTTTGTCATCACCAACCCTTCCCATCTCTGGGCAATTGTCGACCTGCCGGAACGTGACCTTGAAAAGGTGGCCGTGGGACGACCGGCGGAAATCGAAGTCGATGCCTATCCCGGCCGCCACTTTCCGGCGAAAGTGGAGCGCATCGCCGGGATCGTCGACCCCGCGTCGCGCCGCGTCCAGGTACGCGTGGCCGTCACTGATCCGGAGCTGCGCCTGAAACCCGAAATGTATGCACGGGTCACGCTCATTGCCGACGACAACAGCAAAGCGGTCAGGGTCCACAACGCAGCGCTGGTCACGCAGGGACTGTACAGCTACGTGTTTGTTGAAACCGAGCCGGGCGTATTTCATCGCCGGCAGGTGACCCTCAGCGTGCAGGACCATGATTACAGCTACATTGCCTCCGGTGTCTCGGAAGGCGAGAAGGTGGTGGTTGGCGGTGCACTGCTGTTGAATGCCGAGTTGCTCGATGCGAAATGACGTTGTGGGCAGCATGGATGCGCTCAATGGGCCGCGCTTCGTGCGTGACTTGATCTCGTTGCCGTCAGCCGAGGGGTCCGGCGAGGTCATCATCCCGCAATGCATTCCTGCAGGAAGTCCGCAATGCTAGACCGTCTGGTTTCGTTTGCAGTCACCCAGCGCGTGTTCGTGCTGGTTCTGACTGCCGCACTCATCGGTTTCGGATGGCTTGCGCTGTCCAATCTTCCAATCGAGGCATTCCCGGACGTGCAGGACGTGCAGGTCCAGATCGTCACCCAGCTGCCGGGGCTGGCACCGGAGGAAGTGGAACGTTCGGTGACCCTGCCCATCGAGCGCGAGATGAGCGGCGTTCCACGCCAGACACAGGTCCGCTCGGTCTCCATCACCGGACTGTCCGTGGTCACTCTGACCTTTCTGGACGGCACCGATGACTATTTTGCACGGGCACAGGTGCTGGAAAAGCTGCAGAACGTCAATCTGCCGCCGGGAGTGCAGCCCCAGCTCGCACCGCTGTCGACTGCGGTCGGAGAGATATACCGGTACGTGATCGAGGCCCCGCCCGCCATGCCGCTATCGGAGATACGGGCCGTCCAGGACTGGGTGATACGCCCCTCCCTTCGCATTGTTCCGGGCATTGCAGATGTGGTCAGTTTCGGCGGGGCCATCAAGGAATACCAGGTTCGCGTCAACCCGTATTCACTCAAACGTTTCGGCATCACCCTGGATCAGGTCTCAACGGCACTCAGCGCCAACAGCGCCAATGTCGGCGGCGGACTGCTGCCGCGCGGCGATGAGACCCTGGTCATCCGGTCGGTCGGCCTGTTCAAGAGCATCGATGACATTGCGCGCACCATGGTCGCCTCGCCTGGCGGAAAGCCGGTCTATGTGTCCGACATTGGCAGCGTGGAAATCGGGGACCGCGTGCGATCCGGCATCGTCGCCGCCAACGAACGCGACGACATCGTCGAGGGCATCGTCCAGATGACCAAGGGACAGAACGCCGCCAAGGTCGTGGCCCAGCTCCGGCTCAAGGTCGACGAGGTCAATGCCCGCCTTCCCGATGGCGTCCGCATCCGTCCGATCTACGAGCGCACCGAACTGATCAACCATACGGTCTCGACGGTCGTCGAGAACCTGATGGTCGGCGCCGCCCTCGTCATTGCCATTCTTCTCATTTTCCTGCGCAACTGGCGCGCCTCCCTGATCGTCGCGGCAGTCATTCCGCTGGCATTGCTGTTTGCGTTCATTCTCATGGATGCGCGCGGCGTGTCCGCGAACCTGATATCGCTCGGGGCGGTGGACTTCGGCATCATTGTCGACAGCGCCGTGGTGCTGGTCGAGGCGCTGATGGTCAGGCTGGCCGTGGCACAGCATGACGGCAACACCCAGCACGCCTCCTACGGGTGGCGACTGCATGAGCTGAAGAATACCGTGGTCAATCTGGGCCACCCGATACTCTTCTCCAAGGCCATCATCATCACGGCCTTCCTTCCGATATTCACCTTCCAGCGCGTGGAGGGAAAAATATTCACGCCGGTCACCTATACGCTGACCTTTGCGCTGCTCGGCGCCATACTGCTGACCCTGACGTTCGTGCCGACGCTGCTTTCGTTCACCATGCGCCGGGAGGACATGGGGGAGAAGCACAGCAACTGGATGGAGGCGCTGCAGAATCGCTATCGGAAGCTCCTTGCCTGGGTCAAGGCCCGCAGCAAGGCGGTACTCGCGGCTTCGATCGGACTGTTTGTGGCCACGCTCCTGGCCGCCCCCCTCCTCGGCACGGAGTTCCTGCCCAAGCTGGATGAAGGCAATATCTGGCTCACCATCACCCTGCCGCCGCCGACCAGCCTGGAAAAAACCAAGGACATCGAGCGCATGGTGAGATCCATCCTGCGCAGCTATCCGGAGGTCAAGACCGTGGTGACCCAGGTCGGCAGGCCCGATGACGGCACCGACCCCAAGGGCCCGAACAATCTTGAAGTGCTGGCCGACCTGCAACCGCGGGCACAGTGGCATTTCTCCAGCAAGGACGCGCTCGTGTCGGACATGGCGGCAAAGATCCATGCCATACCCGGGGTGCCCACCAATTTCTCGCAGGTCATCCAGGACAACGTCGAGGAAGCCCTGTCCGGGGCAAAGGGCGAGATTGTCGTGAAGGTATTCGGCCAGGACCTCGAGATTCTTCAGTCGAAGGCCGACCAGATCGTGTCAATCCTGTCAAAGATCAAGGGCGCGACCGACGTCGGCGCATTCAAGATCGGCGGGCAGAGCGAGGTCACCATCACGATCGACCGGCAGCGTCTCGCAAGGCTTGGCGTCAATATCAATGACGTCAACAACGTGATCCAGATGGGCATGGCGGGCAGTGCAGTCAATGCATTTTACGAAGGCGACCGCCGGTTCGATGTCACGGTGCGCGTGCAAGGCGAGTATCGGGATGCCGTCGACGACATTTCCAATCTCCAGGTGCCGCTACCCTCCGGCGCCGGCACCGGTACGCCGGCCACCGTGGCGCTGGGGGATCTGGCGCGCATCGAGATCCGGCAGGGCGCCACGCGAATTGCCCGCGAGTCAGGCGAGCGGAACGTCGCAATCAAGGTCAATCTGATCGGCCGCGATCAGGGCAGCTTCGTCGCCGAAGCACAGGAAGCCGTCAAAACAGTGGTCGGACTGCCCGCGGGATACCGGATCACCTGGGGCGGGCAATTCGAAAATCAGCAGCGCGCAATGGCACGCCTGAAGATCGTTGTTCCGCTGTCGATGCTGGTCATTTTCTCGCTGCTGTTCTGGGCATTCCGTTCCATCCGACGTGCGTTGCTGGTGCTGGCCATGGTGCCGTTCACGCTGATCGGCGGCATCGCCGCCCTGGCGCTTGCCGGACTGCATCTGTCCGTCTCGGCGGCGGTCGGATTCATTGCAGTGGCGGGAATCTCCGTGCAGAACGGCGTGATCATGGTGGAGCAGATCATGGAGAACTACAAACGGGGACTTGAGTCTGGAGAGGCGATCGCCGAAGGTGCGGTATCGCGCCTGCGCCCGATCATGATGACCGCGCTGATGGCCGGACTCGGATTGCTGCCCGCAGCGCTGTCCCACGGCATCGGCTCGGAGACACAGCGTCCATTCGCCCTGGTCATCGTTGGCGGCATCGTATCGGCAACCGTGTTCACACTGCTGCTGCTCCCGGCCCTGTACCGCATGTTCGAGTCCCGCACCGCCGATTGACGCACGGTGCTGCCGCAGCATGCGGCATTGTGAAATGTGCAATGTGCAATGTGCATTGCGCCACCGACCACCATTTCACTGCAATCTTCAGGTGATCACATTTCTCACGAGATGACGCCTGTAATGTGGCTTCATTTCTGATAATGAAAATAATATCGGAAGGTCTGCCGTGTTGAAATCCGGATCCCATGCGGGTTCTCCGCACACCCGGGCGCCGATGTTGAGATAGCCTTTGATGAGGGGCGGCAATGCGCCCTCCGCCCCGCAGGCAGGCTGTTCTTCCAGGCTTTCCACCGGCAGACGGCAGCGCGGAAACACGTGATACTCCTGCGGTGCAAGGTGGCGGGAACGGACGCGACGCCAGACTGCCGCGGCCGCGTGCCCGCCGTCGGCCATGCCCATGCTGGCGCAGCCGAACAGGTAATGGTGCCCACGCTGCACCATGTAGCGTATGAGCCCGCTCCACAACATGAGGATCGCGCCGCCGGAACGATAGTCCGGATGGACGCACGAGCGCCCCACTTCGACCATCTGGCTGCGCAGATGCTCAAGGCGCGCAAGGTCGAACTCCTGCTCGGAGTAATAGCCGCCGGCGGCGCGTGCTGCATCGGGCGCGAGGATGCGGTAGGTGCCGACCACCTCACCGGACCGGAGATCACGCGCGATCAGGTGCTCGCAGAACGGATCGAAGGCATCGCGATCAATGCGTCGCGCCGCGCTCAGGTTTGTTTCAGGGAGCCTGGCACCCATTTCTTCGGCGAAGACCGCGTAGCGCAGCCGTTGCGCCTCCTCCACTTCGCCGGCATTGCCGGCCAGGGCTACGCCAAGCCGGGATGCAGCATCCGGCCGGGAAGTCCTGCCCGGTGACTCCGCATTGTCATGCGGTGCTGTCACCCTCTGAAATTGCGCTGACATGTGTATTCTCCGTCGCGTTGGACGTTACGCACGATAGAATCCGCCAGTGACAGCGGCATGACATTCCAGTGAAACGTATTTGACAGGCTTGTCTGACAGGCAATGCCGCGGCACCAGTACCGCAGAAGGCTCCGCAGGAGAGGGACATGACGGAAGAAAAACAGGAAAGCCCGTACAAGGGCAAGACAGGACTGCGGCGGCTGCTGAATGCCTTTGGCTATTCGCTCAGCGGATTCTCCTCGGCCTTCCGGCACGAGGACGCGTTTCGCCAGGAGGTCATGTTCGCAATCGTGCTGATCCCGCTGGCGCTGTGGCTGCCCGTTCCTGGTACGGGGGGGCTGGGACGCGCACTGATGATTGCCAGCGTGCTGCTGGTGCTGATCGTCGAACTGCTCAATTCCGCCATCGAGGCCACCGTCGATCGCATTTCCCTCGAGAACCATCGACTCGCGAAACGCGCCAAGGACATCGGCAGCGCAGCAGTGTTCGTCAGCCTGGTGAACGTCGTAGTGGTCTGGGCGCTGGTTCTTGCCGGCTGACCCGCCTGATCCAAAACGGGATCAGGCTCCAGTCGACAAAGGCGGAACGGTCGCTCGTGGCATCAGCCATTTGCACAACAGCACAGCCGCCAATGCACCCGCGCACTGCGCCGCGATGAAACCCGGCGCATCCACGGGCCGGATCCCGGCAAAGGTGTCGCTCGCCGCACGAGCCAGCGTCACGGCAGGATTGGCAAATGAGGTGGATGCGGTAAACCAGTAGGCCGCGGAGATGTAACAGCCCACCGCCAGCGGCACCGCCGCGGGCCTGCTGCGCGACACGCTGATGATGATGAACAGAAGGCCGAAGGTCGCCACAGCCTCGGCCCACCACTGGGCCCCGCCCGTGCGGATGTGCTGTGAAGCAAAGAACAGCGGCTTTTCAAACATGGCGTGGGCCGCGGCCACGCCGGCGAACGCACCGGCAAGCTGCACGGCAAGATAGGCCGGCACCTCGCGCCAGGCCAGACCGCCGCGCGATGCTTCCATCAGCGACACCACAGGGTTGAAATGCGCGCCCGATAACGGCCCGAACGCGAGGATCAGTACGATCAGCCCCGCGCCTGTGGCCAGGGTATTGGCCAGCAGTGCAATGGCAGTATTGCCGCCCGCCAGCTGCTCGCCCATGATGCCCGACCCGATGACGATGGCGAGAAGGAACGCGGTGCCGATACCCTCGGCGGTCAGGCGTTGTGCCAGTGTCATGCCGGTGCCTTCCCGATTTCCTTCAGCCGGTCGTGCAGTGCCATGCGGTCCAGCGTTTCCAACGGCAGGCTGAGAAATAGCTTCAACCGGCTGGCGATCTGGTGGTAAACCATGAGAAATTTTTCCCGCTTCTGCTCGTCCGAACCTTCGGCCGCAGCGGGATCCTCGAAGCCCCAGTGCGCGCTCATCGGCTGGCCGGGCCACATGGGACAGACCTCCCCGGCGGCGTTGTCGCACACCGTGATGACAAAATCCATGTGCGGCGCGCCAAGCACGGCAAACTCGTCCCAGCTCTTGCTGCGCAGGCCACCGGTGTCATGACCGTTTTTTTCCAGCAATTCGATCGTGAACGGATTCACCCGGCCGGCCGGCTGGCTTCCGGCACTGTAGCCCTTGAAACGGCCCTTGCTCAAAGTATTCAGCAGCACTTCGGCCATCACGCTGCGAGCCGAGTTCCCCGTGCACAGGAACAACATGTTGTAGATTTTGCCGCTCATCATGCGCACCCTGCGGGCCCGCACCCCGTCGGCCCGCAACAGGCTGCAACCTTTTGTTCCGTCCCTCCAGAAACCGGCGACGGGGCGGCGTCTCCCCCGAACATCTCGACACTACCCAATGTCCGATAGGCCTCCCAGGCAATGCCCTGCGGGTCGGTCACCCAGTACTTGTCGGACTTGGCGTAGCAGCAGGCAACGCCCTTTTGCTCGGCGACTGGCGCATCGGCTGCAGCGAGATGCCCGTGCAGCGCCTCAAGTTCCTCTTCCGAATCCACCTGAAGTCCCAGGTGGTTGATCCCGGTCTGCTTGCCGTGCGTGGAGATTGCGAAATTGATGCGCGGGTCCTCCAGCATCCATTTGGCGTAGTCATCCTTGACAACCTCCGGCTGCGCGCCAAAGACCGTGGAATAAAAGCGGATGTTCTTCTGCAGATCATCGACCGCGACGTGGACATGAAAGCGCTTCATTGTGCATACCTCATCGTGTTTTCCTTTGGTTGCGGGTTTTCGGGGAGACGGTCCGGCGCCGGGCGGCCGCCCTGGACGCAGATCTGGCAACGGGCTTGATTGCCGGGGCGCAGCCTGGGGCGCAGGCCGGCGCGCACTGCGCCGCATCGCCGCCACAGCAGTGATCAGTGAGAAAACCCACCAGGTCATTCATCGCAGCGAAATCCGCCGAGTAGATCAGCGAGCGTCCTTCGCGCCGGCAGGCCAGCAGGCCCGCATGCTTCAACTGCGACAGGTGGAAGGACAGCGTTGCCGCCGGCAGCGCCATCTTCCCGGCAATCTGCCCGGCCGGCAGTCCGTCCGGGCCTGCGCCCACCAGCAGCCGGAAGATGCCCAGGCGCGACTGCTGGGCCAGCGATTCCAGCGCCACGACGGCTTTTTCAGTTTCCATATTTCCAATATTATGGAAATATTATTTGCCGGTCAAGCACCCCGCCCTGGCGCAACCGTCACATGGGCGTCACATGCGCCACCTAAGCTGCCGACCTCATAGATAACGATAAAAAGGCAGTGCCAACGTGCCCAACGTACTCGCCCGACGGTTTTTCGATGCCGCTTTCGACGCCATGGACCAGCGGCTGTTCAATGCCATCTACTCGCGCTCCCTGGTCTACAACACCTGCTGGGAAGATCCGGCGGTGGACCGCAAGGCCCTCGAACTCAACTCCCGTGACCGCATGCTGGTCATCACCAGCGCCGGCTGCAACGTGCTCGACTACGCGCTCACGGGACCGGCGCGCATCCATGCGGTCGATGCCAATCCGCGCCAGTCGGCGCTGCTGGAACTGAAACTCGCCGGGATACGGCGCCTGGAGTTCGAGGATTTCTTCGCGGCTTTCGGCGAAGGCCGGCACGCCGGTTTCGAGGAAATCTACCGCCACGTGCTGCGCGAGGAACTCAGCCCGTTCGCGCAGGAATGGTGGGACCGCAACATCGTCTGGTTCAGCGGCGCATCGCCGCGCGGCAGTTTCTATTATCACGGGCTGTCCGGCGTGGTCGCCACCGGCTTTCGCGGCTACCTGCAGCTTCGGCCGGCGCTGCGCTCGGGCATCCGCCTGCTGCTGGAAGCAAACACGCTTGAAGAACAACGCGAAATCTACGACCGGCATGTCGAGCCGCACCTCTGGAGCCGCGGCCTGAACTGGGCACTGTCGCGCCAGATCACCATGAGCCTGCTCGGCGTGCCCCATCCACAGCGCAAGGAAGTGCAACGGCAGCACGACAACGGCGTGGCGGGTTTCATCCGCGAATCGATTGAAACCGTATTCCGCACCCTGCCGGTGCGCACGAACTATTTCTGGACCCTGTACCTACGCGGCCGCTACACCCGCGACTGCTGCCCGGAATACCTCAAACCGCACAACTTCACCGCGCTCAAGCGCGGCGCCGCCGACTGCGTGGACGTGCATACCGACACCGTCACCGGTTTCCTGCAGAAAACGCCGGAACGCATTTCGAAGTTCGTGCTGCTCGACCACATGGACTGGATGAGCTCCTACTACCCGGAGGCATTGCGCGAGGAGTGGCAGGCCATCCTTGATCGCGCCACCCCGGAAGCACGCATCATTTTCCGCAGCGCCCATCGCAAACCCGCCTATCTCGACCGGTTGCGCGTACGCGGGCGTGCGCTGCGTGATGCCCTGACTTTTCACGACGGCCTGGCCTGGGCATTGCAGCCGTCCGATCGTGTGCACACCTATGCCGGCTTTCACATCGCCGACGTACCGGGCTGACCGTCCTGCACTCCCCATGGGCTTCGCCGAAAAACCTGCGCATCCCAACACCCTGGCCTCACTGGTGAGCGACAGCCTGGTGCTGCTGCACCTGCTGAAGGGGCAGCGCGGTGATGATGGGGACCATGACGATCCCGGTGGGCGCCTGGAGCGCTTCTATGCGCCGCAGGCCGAGCACTATGATGCATTCCGCGAACGCCTGCTGCACGGCCGTCGCAAACTCATCGGGATGCTTGCCCCGCCGCCGGGCGGGCGGGTCGTGGAACTGGGCGGCGGCACGGGGCGCAACCTCGACTTCTTCGGACCGCGCATGCTGTCGCTGGAGCGCGTGGAGATCGTCGACCTGTGCCCGGCACTGCTCCGCCAGGCTCGCGCACGCTGCGCGAAATGGCCCGATGTGGCTTTCACCGTCCAGGCCGATGCCACCACCTACCGGCCCGCGCATCAGGTCGATTGCGTCTATTTCTCCTATTCCCTCAGCATGATTCCCGACTGGCGCGCCGCGCTTGCCAATGCACTGGCAATGCTGCGGCCCGGCGGGACGCTCGGCGTGGTGGATTTTCATGTCTCCCCGCGCCACGGTGCCTTCACCCGGAATTTCTGGCCGCGCTGGTTTGCCCATGATGGCGTGCGCCTGTCGACCGAGCACATCCCGGCGCTGACCGATTGCACCGCGCCGCTGCACTGTGAAGAGCGCATGGGCAGCGTGCCCTACCTGCCAGGACTGTGCGCGCCCTACTACCTCTACGTCGGGCGCAAATCCCTGGCCTGAGCCCCGCTGGAATCAGCGGCTGGCGTGCGCGGCCGGCAAAAAAGGCATCTCGCCGTACTCCACAGAACCACCGCCTGCCACCAGCAGGAAGAGCGCCTCAAGTTGCCCCACGACGCGATCCCAGTCCAGCGCTTCAGCAGCCGATCGCGCTGCGCGGCCGAACGCACGGATGCGCTCCGGGTCACCCACCAGGCCCGCCGCCAGCTGCGCAAAATCGTCCGCCCTGTCGTGTGGTGCCAGCAGCCCGCTGCGACCGTGGACGATGTGCTCGCCGGCCGCGGCATAGCCATAGGCGACGACGGCAAGGCCGCTGGCCATGGCCTCGATGGTGACATTGCCAAAGGTCTCGGTCAGGCTCGGGAACAGGAACACGTCGCCCGAGGCGTAATGCGCGGCAAGATCGGTGCCGCTGCGCGTTCCTGCGAACACCGCATCGGGGCAGCGTGATTGCAGGCTGGCGCGGGACGGCCCGTCGCCGACAAATACCATCTTGGCGCGCGGCTGGCGGCGGCGCATCGCCTCATAGGCGGCAAGCGCCACACCCAGATTCTTTTCGGGCGCAAGCCTTCCGACGTGCAGTATGACCGGATCATCCGGTGCACACCCCCATCCGGCGCGCAGCGCTTCGCTTCGCCAGGCAGGGTTGAACTGGCGCGTATCCACGCCGCGTGCCACCACGCGCAGGTTGCGGATGCCAAGCATGCCCAGGTCACCACGCATCGTCTCGGTGGGCACCATGGTCAGCATGGTCCGGTTGTGGAATTTGCGCAGGTACGCGGCAATGGGCTTTTTCAGCCAGCCAACGCCGTAATGCCGGCTGTAGGCATGGAAGTTCGTGCGGAAGTCCGAGGTCACGGGCAGCCTGAGTTTCACTGCCGCCTGCAGGGCCGACCAGCCCAGCGGGCCTTCGGTGACGATGTGAACCAGGTCGGGCCGGTGCTTTTTCCACAACTGCTCCAGCGTGTTCTTCGCCGGCAGGCCCATCTTCAGGCTGGGATAGCGCGGAATGGGCAGCCCGCGCAGCAGCACTTCTTCATAGCGCTCGTTGCTGCCGGCCTGGTCGGTCTTTGCCTGGCGCGGCCGCAACAACTGGATTTCGTGGTTGCGCTGCCGAAGGCCTTCGACAAAGCGTGCCACCGTCATGGCCACGCCGTTGACTTCTGGAGGCCAGGTCTCGGTCACGACGGCGATGCGCAGGGACTTGCGCGCGCCGGGGAGCTGTTCGAAAACGATGGCATCGCTTTGCATGCCGCAAGGATGACGGCCATTCGAGAAATTTCCGTGACACCAATGTGAAGGTTTTGCGAAAACGCGGGCGCCGCTGCGGTTGCGGCCCTGTTGTGACCCTGTTGTGACCCTGTTGTGACCCTGCTGTCACAGCTTGTTCAAGAAATCGTAGCAATTGCTCCGTAAGCTTGGCCTACACCCCAGCCGTGTGTGCCACGCGAATGGAATCACAGGCGCACCCACTGATGGATTTCACGAACGCTTAAAGGAGATGTCATGAAAGGATTTCTGGAGGCACTGCGCGTGCAGCGCTGGGACGACCATCGCTACTATCACCACAGCCGCATCAACCAGTCGCTTCATTTTGTGAGCGCCGTGAGTTTCCTGTCGGCCTACGCGCTGCTGTTCGTCTACCCGGCCGTCGCCGCGCTGGTCGGCTGGCTGGTGGCAATGGTCACGCGCCAGAGCGGCCACTTCTTCTTCGAGCCCAGGGGTTACGACGAGGTGAACCAGGTGACGCACGAATACAAGGAGGAAATCAAGGTCGGCTATAACCTGCGCCGCAAGATCGTGCTGATTGCGGTCTGGGCGCTGTCGCCGCTGGCGCTGTATGCAGACCCCACGCTCCTCGGCATATTCGAGGCGCACATCGACACGAACGGCTTCATCCGCCATATGGGCCTGGTGTGGCTCGGGGTGGGCGTGGCCGGACTGCTGTTCCGCACCGTGCACCTGTTCTTCATCCGCGATGTGCAGACCGGACTGGTGTGGCTGACCAAGATCCTGACCGACCCCTTCCATGACGTGAAGCTCTACCACCGTGCGCCGCTGTTCCTGATGCGCGGGCAACTCATCGATCCGGCACTGGGCCGGCAGCATCCGTAGGCCGGCCTGACTCGCTGATTCCGTTCATGGTTCGATCCTTCGACCTGGCTCAGGCTCACCACGAACGGAACCCGCTTTACCAGCCGGACAATCCCGATACCGTTCGTCCTGAGCCTGTCAAAGGACGTTTCCCATCAGGCTCAGAAGGAATGACGGATCATTTCTCCCAACAGCGTGCGCTTGATGGCCTTGTTCGTGAGCGCCGGATCGGACCACCACCAGCCGTCGCGCTGCATTGCCTGAGCTGCTTCAATAAAGCGCCCGGCCACTGCCTCGAAATCAGCCTCGGTATAGTTGAAACTGAAGATCAGCCGGCCGGTGCCCACCCAGGAGAGCGCCAGGCCGGCGGCACGCAGGTAATACTGCAGCATCCAGTTGTAGCGCGAGGGCTGCGTGTAGCACACCGTCCAGATGCTGGAGAGGTTCGCCACGCGCACCGGCAGGCCATGCGTCTCGAGCCGTTCGTTGAGGCTGCGGGCGCGCGCATTCCAGCGTTCGTCGAGTCCCTCATAAAGCGCCAGCACTTCCGCGGTCTGCATCCGCGCAAGGAAGGCCTGCATCGCGCCCATCACGTAGGGATGCGAGTTGAAGGTGCCGCGCGCAAAGCAGATGTCTGCCGGCCTGTCCTCGCGAAAGCGCTTCATCAGATCGCGCCGGCCGCACACCACGCCCACCGGCAGTCCGCCGCCCAGGGTCTTGCCATAGGTCACCATGTCGGCACGCACGCCGAAGTATTCCTGCGCACCACCGGGAGCAAGACGAAAGCCGACGAATACCTCGTCGAAAATCAGCACGATGCCGCGCTCAGTGCAGACAGCGCGCAGTTTCTCCAGCCAGGCCGTGTAGACCGCCCTGTCGAAATGGGCGCTGCGCCCGCTGTCGAGCAGCGAGGAGTCGCCGGGCGCATTGCTGTTCGGATGCAGCGCCTGCAGCGGATTGACCAGCACGCAGGCGATGTCGCGGCGTTTTCGCAGCACGCGCAGCGTGTCGTCGTCCATTTCCTTCAGCGTATAGGTCTCGTGCGGCGGCAGCGGATTGCCGATGCCCGGCTGCACGTCCTCCCACCAGCCGTGATAGGCGCCGCAGAAGCGCACCAGGTGCGAGCGCCCCGTGTGGTAGCGGGCAAGGCGCACCGCCTGCATCACCGCCTCGGTGCCCGACATGTGGAAGGACACTTCGTCAAGGCCGGAAATCTGTTTGAGCCGCCGCACGTTGTATGCGGTCGCCGGGTGATAGCCCCCCAGCACCGGACCGAGCTCTTGCACCGCCGCGCTGCCCTCGGCAATGCAGGCCTTGTAGAAGTCATAGCCGAACACATTCACGCCGTAGGAGCCGGCAAGGTCGTAGAAGGTGTTGCCATCCAGGTCGGTAAGCATCACGCCACCGGAGGCCTTCACGAAGTTTCCGGCCCGGAGGCGCTCGCGAACATGGCGGCTGTACTGGAAGGGCACGCGATAGACGCTGGTGAACTGCAGGTCGGAGATGCCGTCCTGCGCCTCGGCGGTGAATTGCGCAGTCACCGGAAAGCGCAGGCGGTAGACCTCCGCCAGGCGCAGGAAGCCGGCACGCCGCTGCGCCGCGATGTCCGGCGGCGCGTCGTCGGAACGGTAGAAGCGGTCTTCATCATAGGAATAGAACGGCACCAGCCGCGCCACACGCCGCGCCATGCGCGAATGGCCGGAGAGCGACGGGTGCTTGGCCTTCGAGAGTTCCAACCTGAGCACGAGGCGCGGCAGCATCACGGCCGCCGCAATGGCGGCCAACGCGAAATAGAAGAAGGTTTCGTTCATGGGGGCGGTGGACGGTTTCCGGTCATTCGGGAACCCCTCATTTACCGCACCCGCTTTACAGGACTATGACGGATTGAAGAATTTCCTGTCCCCGCTGCTTTCCCGCCTGTTCCTTCAGGAGGACATCAACTTCCTCGTGACCAACCGCATCCCGCGGCAACTGGCGACGCACTTCATGGGCTGGTTCAGCCGTATCCGCCACCCCTGGGTGCGCGAACTTTCGATCGCGACATGGCGGCGAATTGCCGACCTCAACCTGGATGAAGCGAAGAAAACGCAATTCGACAGCCTGCACGACTGCTTCATCCGCGAGTTGCGCGAAGGTTCGCGGCCGGCTGACCCCGATCCGCAGGTGCTGGCCAGCCCCTGCGATGCCATCGTCGGCGCCTGCGGGCCGATCGACGGCGTGTGGCTGGTGCAGGCCAAGGGCTTTCGCTACACCCTGCTCGACCTGCTGGGCGAACCGGAACTGGTGCGCCGCTACCTGGACGGCTGCTATGCCACGCTGCGCATCACCTCGAGCATGTACCACCGCTTCCACGCGCCGCATGACTGCATCGTCGAGCAGGTCAATTACATCTCGGGCGACACCTGGAACGTAAATCCGATCGCGCTGAAGCGGGTCGAGAAGCTGTTCTGCAGGAATGAGCGCGCAGTCATCCGGACGCGACTGGCCGCCAGCGGCCATTGCGTGACGCTCGTACCGGTGGCGGCGGTCCTGGTAGCCGGCATACGCCTGCATTTCCTGGACGTACTGCTGCACCTGAGGTATCGCGGACCCAATGTCATCGCCTGCAACGCCGGATTCCGCAAGGGAGACGAAATGGGCTGGTTCCAGCACGGCTCAACCATCATCGTATTCGCGCCACGCGGCTTTGCGCTCTCCAGGAACGTGCGCCAGGGACGCATCATCCGCACCGGACAGTCGCTGATGCAGCTGCCCGAAAAATAACCATGTTTATTATTATCAAATA